>JAOZLI010000509.1 GCA_029934915.1 Desulfocapsa sp.
TAAGTGGATGCTGAGCCACTTACTTGTGCGTTATAGGGTCTTTGTAATATTTATGACTTGCTTCGTCTTTTAATTGCGGATCGCTGAAATACGCATTGATATCACCTGGAATCTGGGTCGGTGACTTTCCTGTAATGGCATAATAGCCAAGGCATATGCCTGATATAATCAGACATGGAACCAGGAGGAAATTAAATTGTTTGCGGATCGATTCACTGAGCAGGCAAAGCAGAATGACAACAGTCAGTATCGATAGTCCAATATACATTGCGTAACTCCTTGGGAACGGGTTAAGGATAATATGTGATTTAGGCGCTCTGATTTAGGTTGAGTTTGGCCGCGACGATTGAACAAACCCACAGAACTAGCAGCGCTAATTCGAGGAGTTTGTGATTAAGAAGCGGCCAAAATCGGCCTGAAGCAGAGATGCATAAATTATATGTTATTCTTTACCCGGTCCCTAAAAAGAATGTTATTCGAGAAGTTGCTGGAGGCATTCCTCGAAGTTGCGATCTCCTAAGCCATTAAATTCGAAAAATTCTAATCCCATACCCTTTGGATTGCGAAAACGCTGTGTCCAGCGAACAACAGCTTGCGCCTGAATTGCGACCGAGTCTCCGTGTTTGTCGGTAAACTGAAAGTCCAGTGAAACAACACTTCCCTTGGGCATCAGGTGTTCGGTGGTTAGAAACATGCCACTTAAGCCACAATCTTTGGCTATCCCCTGAAAATAACTTTCTGTATCTTTATCAACCTGCTGTTTACAGAAGCCAACACGAACATTACTGGCAATACGTTTAAGTTTACGTTTTTCCTTCAACATCCTTCTCTCTATTTATGGTGGATTAGTAAAGTATATTTTAGCACAACTATGGAGAATATGAAGGGGAAAAGGTGTTGGTAAACAACTGTAAGATAAAAAAGGCCTGGAGAGTATTCTCCAAGCCTGTTGTCTGAGAATTGGTTCGCTAGTGTTTTTTAGCTTTGCAATCCTGTAACTTAGCTAGTTTTTCCCCAGTCATGCTGGAGAAGTTTTCACACTCCCGTCTATTGATAAAGGGGCAGCCTTCTTTCATAAACCATTTCTGCTTAGGGCACCAGAAACGATCTTTAAATGGCTCGTTACACCCTTTCTGTGTCAAGAGTCTGCGTTTTCGTTTTCCGTAGCTAACTTCTTTTTCTTTTATAGAAAATTGCCAAATGGTCATACTGCACCTCCTCATCCTTGAGAAAATGGGTACTTGGGAAAATACTTTTTTCAAAAGCACCCAAAATGTATGAACAAGTTATGTCTCTATATCGGTACGTAGTGTGAAAAACTTTAGTGTATTTTTTACTCTTAACTGATTCTATGTGGCAGGGAAATAGCCCCAAAAGGGGACAGACCTATTTTTTT
>JAOZLI010000510.1 GCA_029934915.1 Desulfocapsa sp.
AAATCAGAATATTATCGGCTGGGAACTGGAAGGGGAACTACCGACAACGGGAATAGAACTTCGGAGCGAAGGAGGAAGTTTTTATGATATCTCCATGCACGAGCGTCACACCGAATTGATAGTAGGAGCTGAATACGGTTTTGCAAACTCTCTGGTTCTTACCGGAGAATACCACTTTTCTGATACAGCTGGCAGTAGAGATGAACTGGGACTCCTGGCAGCTTTTCAACCGGCAATACTCTGGAACTGCTCCCTGACCGGCGTGGTAGATCTTGACGATGGTTCCGGCTTTTTGTCCCCGGTGGTGGAATACAGTCTGGATGATGAAATGACTCTTTCCGGAGGTGCTTTTATTTACTACGGAAACAGTGATTCTATCTATGGCTCTGGAACTGACAGACTGTACTTACGCTGGTTTGTTCATTTTTAGGCTACCTTTAGTAATTTTATTTACTCCTTGTTCTGCATAATAAGGCGATAGGTCTCCTCGTAAATTGATTTCCGTGGCCCAACGGCAACGAGTTCCACAACTTTGTCTGCAACCGGGCGGTAGATTATTCTAAAACGATTTACCCGATAGCTTCTTAACCCGGATAATTCCAACTGTAAGGCCTTTCCACATTCGGGATTCGATAGAATATCATCCAACCCGGCCCTGATTTTTCTTTTCAGCTGTGGGTGCATGTTTCGTATGAACAGAACAATGGAGTCAGGAATGCGCAGTCTGTAAACCGTCTTCACACGGACTCTTTCTGGAAAAGTTCTTCAAGATTATAGAGACTAGCTTTGTTTTTATCCAACTCCTTTAACCCGGACTGTATCTCCTCCATCAGATCCGCGTCAAAGCGAACAGTTGCGGTTTCTTTCCAGCTTGCAAATTCATCAGGGCTTACAAGAACCGCAGCAGGACGCCCATTCTTAGTAATAATAATCTCATCATCAATTGTTCTTACGGACTCGACCAGAGCGCTAAGTTTCATTTTTGCTTCCGACAAGGAAAGGGTCTGCATGATAGTACTCCCTAGAAAATTGAGTTGAATTGTAGTCAACTAGAATATAGCACAGCGAGCCCTTGCAAAGCAAATCATCTCGTCAAAAGCTGGGATTTCAATAAGGCCAATACTTATCCGCTAAGAATCCTAAATGGTCACCATATTGCCGATCTTACCAACGGTGGAGAAAAAAAGTTCCTGTTTCATATAGGCAGTTATGGCCTGATTATACAGGGCAACTCGCATATCTTTCCCGGGTTCGGAGTCGGGAGAGGGAGGATATGAAGAAAATTGCATGTTTGAAGCGGAATGGGTTGTCGATCGTCTAAAGCTCGTCATGTTATTTTGGATAGCCTGATATTTTTCAGACACCTCCTCGAGAAACCCTTTGATGTCCATG
>JAOZLI010000511.1 GCA_029934915.1 Desulfocapsa sp.
AAAGACAGCCTGCATGGCATCATATTCAACCTTATCCCCCACTCTGGTGGAAGCAGCATGAGCATTAATGGCTGCAATATCTGTGGGCGTTATCTTTGCATCATTCATGGCATCTTCCATACAACGCTTAATGGTCTCAAAATAAGGAGCCACAAAATGGTGCGCATCGGAGGTCATACCCCAACCAGCAAGTTCTATCTCATAGGCAAGACCGTGAGCCTTGGCAAACTCAGGAGTAGCCAGAATAACAGCACCAGCACCTTCTGAAATCACAAAGCCGCGTCTGTTACTTGAAAAAGGTCGACTAGCAAGCTCAGGGGATTCGTCTTCCTGTCCCTCTTTTGGATTATACACACCGTTCATGGTATAAAATCCGGCAACGATTGGTTCAACCAGCGCAAAATCAACGGCTCCGCAGATGGCTACATCGGCACGCCCTTGAGCCAGGAACATAGCCCCCATAATCATAGAGGTCAGCCCTGTCGCACATGCTGTAACAGGAGTAACAATTGGCCCCTGCGCACCGGTCTGGATGGCTATTTTTCCACCCACCATATTAATACAGGAATTGGGATTTGCGTACGGATAGGGAAGCTTATTTTCAGCCTGCATACGCCTGTCAGAGGCAAGCACCGCATCCAGGCCACCAATGGCGGTGGAATAGGTAACGGCAACCCGTGGAGCAAGCTCAGCATCTATTACAACACCACTACGTTCAAGGGCACGAGCGACACTAAGCATACCATATTTAAATACAGGAGAGCTCCAACTTGCCCGATGTCTGGCTGTGAGAAATGGATAGTCGAGGTCATCGATATCCGGGGTTTGTCCGGCTATTCGTACCGGAAAGTCATCGTCTACAGGAAAGCGGGTAAGAGGTGCAATACCACTCTCCCCTGCCAATGCACGTTGCCACTGCGTTTCGAGATTGCTGCCGAGGGCAGAAATCGCATCATAGCCAAGGATGACAGGACGAGAGGAATTCATTAAAAATGACTACCAGGGGATAAACTGATACAATTTCGCAAACATCTCATACACTTCAATCCAGTTTTGCAAAGATTCAGTTGTATCGATATGCGCGCGTTTATTGACCATAACCCAACTCATATGGGCTGCACCATCCTTACAGGTTGAACAATCTCTGGTTTCAGAAGTACAGCATCGATGAACAGTTTTGAGATCAGATGCATACCTGATAAAATTGGTCAGTCGTTTAGGCTGTGGATCACGATTATCCCGTAGAATTGTCACCGATGGACATTCACTCCAGCCAAAACGTCGACCCAGCATCTTTCCAGTGGTAATGACTTCATGATAATATTTGGAAGAAACCACCGTATCGGGATAGGCATCCAGCATTGCATCCATCTCAGCACGTATGGCCACCA
>JAOZLI010000512.1 GCA_029934915.1 Desulfocapsa sp.
CTTAGGGCTCGTTCAGAAATAACTTCACCGCCTTTAGACTTGGATTTTTAAAAGATCCTAAACATCACTGTTACTATGAATTACCACTAAGCCAGAGCCTCTTTGATTCTTGCCATGGCAGTTTTAACATTCTCATACGAATTAAAAGCGGAAAGACGGATATAGCCTTCACCGCATTTTCCAAATCCTGCTCCCGGTGTACAGACCACGCCGGCTTTATTAAGCAGCATATCAAAAAATTCCCATGAATCCTGTTTGCCTTCGATCCAGATATAAGGAGAGTTGTCACCGCCCGCAAAATCATACCCTAAATCTTTTATCTCGCTGGCGATCAGATCTGCATTTTTTAGATATCCCGCTACCAGTTCTTTGGTCTGGGCTTTTCCTGCATCACTGTATACAGCTTCTGCAGCGCGCTGGACAGGGTAGGAGACTCCATTGAATTTGGTACAATGCCGGCGATTCCACAGAGGATGCAGCAGTTGCTTGCCGCCCTTTGAGTCGTAGGCAGTACACTCTTTAGGGACGACGGTGTAAGCGCAGCGTGTTCCGGTAAAACCTGCGTTTTTGGAAAATGAACGAAATTCAATAGCTACTTCTTTGGCACCCTCTACTTCGTAGATTGATTTGGGAAGTGATTCGTCACGGATAAAGGCCTCGTAGGCGGCATCAAATAAAATCAGCGCTTTGTTTTCCCTTGCGTAATCAACCCACATTTTTAAGCCTTCTTTGCTTATTGTGGCCCCGGTGGGGTTATTGGGGAAGCAGAGATAGATAAGATCCGGTGTTTCCTGTGGAAGGCTTGGGATATAGTTGTTTTCCCTGGTTGCATCGAGATAGATGATTCCCTTGTATCTTCCATCTTCAAAGGCTCCGGTACGTCCAGCCATAACATTGGTATCAAGGTAGACAGGATATACGGGATCGGGAATGGCGATTTTGGCATCTGTGGTAAAAAGTTCCTGGATATTACCGGAGTCGCATTTTGCACCATCGGAGACAAAAATTTCATCGGCAGAGATATCGGCACCACGTGCCTGGAAATCATTTTTGGCAATGGCCTCACGGAGGAAATCGTATCCTTGCTCTGGGCCATATCCTCTAAAACCGGAATCCGATGCCATTTCATCGATGGCTTTGTGGAATGCTTCTGTGCAGGCAGCTGGCAGGGCTCGGGTTACATCACCAATGCCCAGGCGAATGATATCTTTGTCAGGGTTTGCTTCCTGAAATGCATTTACTTTCTTTGCGATATTGGAGAAGAGGTAGGAAGCTTGGAGTTTCAGGTAATGTTCATTGATTTTGATCATGGATTGTTGTCCTTATTTGGGTATAATAGAATTCAATTTTACTTTTTATAAGTTTGTCAAAGTTGATGGATTCGTA
>JAOZLI010000204.1 GCA_029934915.1 Desulfocapsa sp.
TTCTTCATGGCCTTCATGCTCTTCATGGTTGAATAGGTTTTTACGAATCCATCATAGTTATTCTTAAGCAATAAAAAAAGTATACAGAAGCCCGCAGGATGCAAGCAGGAGACAGTAATAGCCAAAATAGTGCAGTTTATTTTTTCGGATCACATTAAGCAGCAAAATAATAGCAAAATAACCAGTGATAGCAGAGGCAACCATTCCCGCTGCAAGTAACAATAAGCTATCACTTCCGGGAGGATTATGTATCAACTCACGAGATTGCAGGGCTGCTGCACCAAGGATCGCCGGAATAGACATGATAAAGGAAAACCTGGCCACGGTTTCCCGGTTCAGGCCAAGAAGCATCCCCACAAAAATGGTGGACCCAGAACGAGACAGACCCGGGAAAATCGCCATCGCCTGTGCACAGCCTATCAATAGCGCCCGCGGACAATTCAGTTTAACTTTTCGTTCAGTCAGATGCGGAGTCACGGTCATTATAATTCCCGTCACAAAAAGCATACAATAAACCAGAAGGATATTAGAAAAAATCCCCTCAATGGAATATTTTAACAGCAATCCCACTACCACAGCGGGCAAAGTAGCCACTACAACATAGATATCCCATTGAAAGAAACGGGTCTGTTGCTCAGTGGCACGTTTTTGCAACACCGCCAGAGGAGCGGTGATCATTCCCAGCAACTCTTCCCTAAACACAATACAGACAGAAAACAGCGTGCCAAGATGCACAAAGATATCAAATGCCAACCCCTGTTCCTGAAAATTCAGAAGTTCAGACCCCAGTACCAGATGCCCGGAACTGGAGATGGGAAGAAACTCTGTCAGTCCCTGAATCGCACCAAGTATTATCGCTTTTAGTAATTCCAATTTTTCTGTCACCAGAAGGACGATTTTGTAAAAGTCTAAAAAATTAAGTAACTAATCAGCGTACCCTTCAAAACTTGGGTAAACTCGGAACCGTAACTGTACAGAAGTGTCCAGGTTCATTCAGGCTGGCCGCCGTAGTGTACGCTTTTGTACATGAGGCGCCAGATCGGACGCAAGTGCGCGCTTCTGAATAGTTACAGAATTATAAAAAATCCTAAGACGTAAAAAAGGCCGATTGATATCAAATATCAATCGGCCTTGACAAACTAACTAAAATATTGGGTTATGTCAATTAGCAACCCTCGATGGCAGCAGCACTTTTTGGAGGACTAACTTTTACTTTATCACCAGCTTTAAGCTTATCGGCTTTTTTGCAAGTCATGGTTACAGTGTCGCCATCAACAGCTGTGACTTCGCACTTAAGCTTTCCTGCAACAGCTACGGTGCTTACTGCGAATGTGAGAGCCAATACAACAGCTACGATACCTTTTTTCATTGTGTTTCTCCTAAAGTAACAGATTAATATTATCCGGAGTAATTCCAGAATTAATTTTCTCGCCTCAGTGAAACTACTATAAAAAGCCACCGAAGGCTTGTCAACCTTAATCAAAAAAAATGAATATCAGTTCATTACTCGTTTGATATCATTTTCAAGAACAACATGAGGAACAAAACCGGGATATTTCTTTACGACCTGGCCCTTGCTGTTGATCAGGAAAGAAGTTGGAATTCCGACTACACCGCCAAAATCCCTGGCAGTTTTACCTTCAGCCAACAAAACAGGATAATTAATGGATCGCTTTTCAACTAGTTTTCTCACAATAGCAGCGCCCCCCTGATCCACTGATAATCCTAAGACAGAAAAGCCTTTATCCCCAAGATCATTCTGAAGCTGAATCAAGCTTGGAATTTCCTGCATACAGGGAGGGCACCAGGTTGCGAAAAAGGTTACCAAAAGAGTCTTTCCTTCAAATGTCGAACTGTCAACGGTTTTGCCTGTTACCACATCCGGAAGGGAAAATGCGGGCATTTTCGACGCTGCCGAGACACTGGACACCGACAAAAAAATAAGCAAAAAAGCATTTAAAAGCAGACTTATACTGCGCAATTTTGAGTGATGTTTCATAATACAATCCTTTTATCCAAAAAAAAACACGAGCAATGTGTTCATTAGAGTTATCTTTAATATCTCGGAGTTTTAAAATATGCAATCTTTATAAAATGTCAACCAACAAAGTACTTCCGGAAAAATATTCCGTAAATGCTGGTCAGAAAACTATTTTATGGTAAAGTGCATTTTATTTGCTTATTACAATACTCTTGTATCATATATTTTAAATCAAAATTACCTTATTATGAATAAACATTTTTCCTATCTCTTTCTGTCTGTAGTCACGGTAACTTTTTTCTGCAGCATACTGTTTGCGGGATTCCTTCAGGCCGCACAACTCGTTGATAAGGTCGTTGCCATCGTCAACGATGATATCATAACGATGTCCGAAGTAAACGAAACCGGTAAAGGATACTTTCAACAGATCAAAGAGCAGGCACCACCATCCCAGATGGACGAAGCGCTACGTCAGGCTAGAGCAGAAGTACTCAACAATCTCATAGATAGTAAGTTAATTGCCCTTGTAGCCGAGAAGAATGGGGTGTTCATATCTGACGATGAAGTTCAGGCTGCTGCTGACCAGATGCTCGTCAGAAACGATATCAGCAAAGAGACCATGGAAACACAGCTTGCGGAAAGGGGTATGACCTATGAAGGATACTTAGACACCCTCCGTAACCAGATCCTGCAATCCAAACTTGTGAACTACGAAATCCGGTCCAAGCTTATTATTACTGAAGATATGATCCTGGATTATTACGATAAGAATTACACAAAACATATCAGTGGCGGAGGATATTATCTCCTGCAAATGGGTTTTGTCTGGGGAAAAGACACTGCCGGTAATAGCTCCACAGCAGAAAAATATGCTGACAAAACAGATGCAAAAAAACGTGCGGAAAGGGTTTTGGCTCTTGTTCAAAATGGGCAGGACTTCAGAATGCTGGCTCGTAAATTTTCTGATCTCCCTTCTGCTCCTGATGGTGGCGACCTCGGTGTTTTTCAACTTGACGAAATGGCGCCTTATATGAAAAGGGCTGTACTTTCCCTGCAGGCTGGTGAAACAAGTGAAATAGTTGAGACTCCTTCCGGTTACCAATTCTTTAAAGTCCTCTCCGGCCAGGATGGCCAAATTATTGTACAAGCGTCTTTGGCATCGGTGAAGGAAGAAATCGAAAAAAAACTTTATGACCAAATGCTCACAGAGCAATTTGACGAATGGGTTACAAGAATAAAACAAGAAGCATATATAAAAAAGCTGTAGGTGCTAAGAATGTCCGAAGATGAAATAGTCAACGAAACTGAGTCACTGGGAGATTTTCTCCGTGACGCCCGTAAAAAGCAAAACATTTCTCTCGAGGATGCACGGGATTCTACGAAACTATCTCTCCCTATCCTGAAATACATAGAATCCAATGACTTTGAGAATATGCCAGCCGAGGCGTTCTGTCGTGGATTTTATGTGATGTATGCAAAATACCTGCAACTTGATCACACTGAAGTACTGGCCAGATACCTGGATGCCAGAGGACTTTCGCCCACCCCCGCCCCAAAGCAATCTAAGCCACCGGTAAGTAACAGTGTGCAGTTCAGCAGCTATGCAGAGCCATCAAGTGTATCCCCCCGTGCTGGACTTGCTGTTTTCTTCCTTCTTTGTCTTGCCATTATTGTTGGAACCTGCTGGTATGTTGGATGGAATCCGATAGATTTTATTAACGCACAACTCAACCCATCACAAAACAACGCCCCCCAATCTTCTCCGTCTCTGGCAAAGGAGACTCCTGAAAAAACTGCTACAACAACTGAAGTAATCGAGGCAAGTACAAAAGAAGCAGTAATTGTTGAGACTGTTATGCCTGTGATTGAGCTCAAAGAAGATGCCATAAATAATAATGGCGTTGCAGTGCAGACTGATTATGCAATAAATACCGATGAAGTGACACCAACGACTCATAAAACACTTGCAACAACATTATATCACCTTGAACTTACATTCCAGAGTACCGGCACACTCACAGCAACCCTCGAGGATGGCTTTTTCATGGACAGGGACTACTTTACCGGGCAAACCCTGCAATGGGATGTTCAAAAATCTATCCTCTTGGATATGCCCGAAGCAATTGATGTAAGTATCCAACTGAACGGCACAGAACTTCCGCTCCCCGAAGCCGAAAACGGACGACGCCTCCTATCACTCCCTGAGGATTATCTCAACTAAAGATTACCTGAAAAATTAGGTGGGTTCTAAACAACAAATTGAATCACCTGCAGTCGTACTCGACTGCCGTGATCATGGAGAATCTGACAAAATCGTTACATTATTCTGCCGGCAGCTTGGCAGAATAACAGGCATTGCCAAGGGTGCAAAGCGTAGTAAAAAACGATTTGTCAACAAGCTGGAGATCTTCAGCTCTTTGAATATTTTCCATACCCTTCCTTTAGATGGTCGCCTTGCCTTTATCGCAGAAGCCGAATTACTTGATGGCTTTATAAATATTCGCACAGACATTTCATGCTACACCACGGCAAGTATTATTCGAGAATTTTTTCTTTTGGCAACAAAGGAAATGGAAGGAGATGAAAAGCTATACCCGCTTCTCCTCTGGGCTCTTCACAGTTTAAATGCTCAGCAGCCTCCCAGCCCTGTACTTATCTTCTTTCTTATACGTTTTTTTTCGATTATCGGTTACCGACCAAACCTGAGCAATTGTGCTGAATGCGGGCAACAATTAAGTAATAGCGACGACTATAGTTTCCATACGCAGAGTGGCGGCATACACTGCAATAGATGTAATCAAGGTCAGCAAAACTCGCGAATCCCCCTCTCATGCGGAACCTTAAAATCTCTGGATATGGCCATGAAACAGTCCCTTTCACGTTTGCAGCGTCTGCAATTGACAGAACAAAGCCGACGGGAATCACTTTCATTCCTGCATATGTATGGACGTCAGTTATTCCAGCGGGA
>JAOZLI010000031.1 GCA_029934915.1 Desulfocapsa sp.
TTTACTCAAAAACAAAAGAAAACTCATGAATAAGCTATACGAATGGATAACCTGGATTTTTGATCCCCTGCATCAGTTTTATGAACATGAAAAGGTCCACCGCAAGATCTCTGTCCTGCTGGTGCTGTTCTTTATTTTCAGCCTGTTGGTCATTGAACTGAAGCGTCAGAACCTGTTGCCGGCGGCGCTGAGCGATATGGTACCGGGAAATCATTTTTACGCCATCGGAGGAGCCTTCACGGTGATTCTGATTCTAGAGGTGATCAGTCTCATTTTTGTGCTGCCCTGTTCTTTTTCCCGGTCAGTGGGCAAACAGTTTGAGATCCTCGCCCTGATTTTGATGCGCAACGCCTTTAAGGAGTTATCCCACTTCGAGGAACCGGTTACCTTTGTCGGAAACGAGGAAAGCATCCTCTATATTTTATCAGATGGATTTGGGGCTGTTCTTATTTTTGCCCTGTTAGGTGTATATTACCTACTCCAGACCAGAACCGGTGATGATCGAGACTCGCTGGATGACCTGTACAGCTTTGTCGCGGCAAAAAAGGGCATTGCTTTGGTTTTACTCGCTTCCTTTATCGCCATGGGAATACATGCACTGTACGGGACGATAACCGGCGGTAAACAGGATGATTTCTTTCATGCTTTTTACACCCTCTTAATCATAACTGATATCCTGCTGGTTCTTGTTGCCCAGTGCTTTCATCCCTCCTTTTACAGCATTTTTCGTAACTCCGGATTTGCCCTCTCCACCATGATCATCCGCCTTGCCCTGGTAGCTCCGGTGTATTATAACGTCCTGCTCGGCCTTGCCGCGATGCTTCTGGCCATCCTGCTGACGGTGATCAGCGACAAGCTGTTTACAACAACGTTGGAGGAACCATCCAGTAGTTGATCAATTTCCATTCCATATCCAGTACCTGATGCGCTAACAAGGGAGGGGTGATTTACTCACGTAACAGAAGCATCAGCCATGACATCCCCTTCTGACCAAGATGAATTGAAACATCAGGTACGTATTGTTTGATAAAATCAAGATAACTTGAGGTACGAGTGTATACACCGTACCAACCATTATACATATCACACGGTGCACCAAAAGATACCAGGCCAACATGCACCCAGGTTCCATCCACCTCACTCACCATCGCCCCGCCACTATCACCACCGCATGTATCCTTCCCTTCATAATATCCTGCGCAGATTTGTGATGGCAGAAGATAAGGAGATCCGTAGATATCATCACAATTACTATTAGAAACTATTGGTAACTCAACCTGGCGAAGCTTTTCGGGGTAATATAGAGAGGAAGCACTGTCTGCCAGCCCCCACCCCAGAGCAGTTATCATTTCACCAATCATGGAAGGGGGAACGCCTTCTCTTGATTCTCCTGCAAACAGTGAAAGTCTGGGCTGCGAAGAAGACTGAGCAATCTCAAGCAAAGCTATATCATTTTGAATATGAGTGGCGTTATATTCTGAATGAATCTGTATGCTTTTTACCGGGATTCGGTTACCTGCAAAACTACGCAAATCATATGCACCTACAGCGACTTCAATCTCGCCAGGTGATTTACCATAAACACAATGAGCAGCAGTTAAAATCCAGGAACTGCCAACCAACACTCCCCCACAAAACTGGGCCTGATATGAATTTGGTTCATCAGATGAAAGTAATGCCGTCATCCACGGCCAGTCACCACTCTTAGATTCAGTACCACCAAGAATCTTAACAGAATCTGGACGAATCGCCTCATAAGTAGCATCAATCTGCTCCGACGACACATCGATATCTGGCAGGCTCTGTTGGTCGGCCTGAACTATATTTGTCGTAGGGATGCAGTTTAGCAGTAAAATCAGACTAAGCGTAAGGGGCAATCTTCTTTTTCTTATCATCATCTTTTTAACCTATGGTTGAGGGGATAAAGAAATGAAGGAAGGACTAACACCGCCCAAGAATATGGACGATCACGGGACACTATCCTGCAGATGTTTTTTACGCTCCGCTGTAAACTTCCACCAGGGAGCAGCCTCACCTCCTTCCATAAAATCTACGGCGGCAAGGAATACATCAATTACGCAAGGATCATGCTGTTGCGCGGTTTTTTCGCATAATTTCGCGTACAACTCGTAAGCGTTTTTACCAATCAGTTCATGTGGCCGTCGGATACCAACAAGTCTAAGATCTTCTGCCATGGCCGGCCCGATATTTGGCAGCAGAGTGAGTTTTGCCACCGTCTTGCGATCAGGGTTTTTCAAAAAATATATCTCGCAGATTATATATATATTGCGCTGCAGACCAATAGCTCAACACGATTGATATCCAGATCAGCACCATTGCAAACTGATACTGATACGGGATGGGCAGCAATCCCAGTGGAAAAACCAGAAAGCCGATACCAAAATATTGAAAATTCGCTTTAATTTTCCCAAGATTATCTGCTGCAACCACTTTATTCTTTGAGGCGGCAAGACCACGAACACCGGTTATCAACATCTCCCGGGCAATAATCAGCAAACAAACCCAGGCAGCAATTCGATCAAGGGGGATAAGCATAAGAAGTGCGCCTGTTACCAGAAGCTTATCCGCCAGTGGATCCATTAGTTTTCCAAGGACGCTTTCACAATTAAGCTTACGGGCCAGGTACCCATCCAACCAGTCAGTAAATGCAGCAAAAGCGAAAACGAACCAGGCCCAGAATGCAGGCCACGTGGTTTGTTCATAGGAGAGGAGCAAGACCAGTAGTGGAATCAAGGCCAAACGTAAGCCCGTAAGGATATTTGGCAGGAGTGTCTTGTACTGCATAGAATTTATTCTCCGGGCAGGGAGCCTCGGTAGCCTTTGTAATGTGCGAGCACTTTTTTCACGTAGCGAACAGTTTCGGTGTTAGCAGGGATTCGCTGTAATCGTTTCACAAGCGTGGGACCCGCATTATAAGCGGCCAGACTTAGTTCTACATTGCCGTTGAACAGTTTCAGCATATTCCGTAGATACCTGGTACCACCATCAATATTGTCATGTGGGTTAAAGGGATTAATCACATGTAACTCTCTGGCAGTCGCCGGCATAAGCTGCATCAATCCCTGGGCGCCTTTTTTTGAAAGGGCGTAACGGTCAAAATCTGACTCTGCTTTTATTACTGCCTTAATCAAATACGGATCAACATTATACCGACGCCCACTTCTTTTTATATGCTGATCATAGGATGATGAGTTTGAAGTTACCCACTTTCGATGAACAATCTGACTTTTAGAACTGCCACCACTTCCAGGCCGCCTTATAGCCCTGCCACGCTGTCGTAAGGGCTGGCAATTACCAGAAGAATTCATGTTGGTGTACTGCTTTTTTCCGTTTGCATCCACGCAAACATACATCTGCGCCTTACTTTGCTGTGGCAAAACCAGCAACAAAACAGCACACACTATCAACAAACACCAACGTGATCTTCCCATAAATCACACCATAAAAAAAATCCTACTTTTTTCGAGTTTCCCAGTCTGCCAGAAACTGCTCAATCCCTATATCTGTAAGGGGATGTTTGGCCAGCTGCTCAATAACCTTCAATGGGATAGTGGCAATATCAGCTCCAATGGCTGCCGACTCCATTACATGCTGCGGGCTTCTGACACTTGCCACAATAATTTCAGTTTGCAGTCCATAATTACGGAAAATAGTCAGAATCTCATCAATCAGATCCATTCCGGGGACGCCGATATCATCGAGGCGACCGACAAAAGGACTCACATAGGTAGCGCCGGCCTTAGCTGCAAGCAGAGCCTGAGCTGCTGAAAAAACGAGCGTTACATTGGTTTTAATATCAAGAGCTGTAAGCTGTTTTACCGCTTTAACGCCTTCCATAATCATCGGAATCTTAATAACAATATTATCGCCCATGGCAGCCAGCACCTTCGCTTCCTCTACCATACCGTCCGCTTCAAGGCTTACCACTTCAGCACTGACGGGACCATCGACCACGGCAAGAATATCTTTCAAAATCTCTTCGAAGGGCTTGTCTTCTTTGGCGATGAGCGAAGGATTTGTGGTAACACCATCCACCATCCCCATTTCCAGGCCTTTCTTAATTTGATCGAGATTTGCTGTATCTATAAAAAATTTCATTCCTGCTCTCCTGTTTGACTAAATTTGTTACAGCACTCCTCGCTGCAAAAATACACATAATCCTGTCGACCTTTTTGTTTTAAGCGAATGGCCTGCCGCCTGGGAACCAGTTTATGACATACGGGATCTTCCACAAGCACGTCTTCCACCTGGTCGTCTTCCAGCTTACTTTCCTTTGGGCTTTCTTCGTCGTCTCTCTTTCTTCTTTTCTTCTTCCAGTCGCTGATAAGCAGACGGTAGCCCAGATAAAGAAGGATGGCTATGATAACTAATTTGAGGGGACTCATCTATTTCAGGTTCACCCATATTTCTTGCTGAATTTTCTGAAAAGCCAAACTGCCCTTTGAAATCTTTCTCAAAAGTGCACTGTGCATGGCACTAACCTGCTCTCCGGTACGTGGATCACAATATTCAGGATCAATTTCAGCCAGAGGTGCCAGAACAAACAGACGTTCAGAAATATGGGGATGAGGAATCTGCAGCTCATCCGTCACCAATTGCCGATCACCAAAATAGAGGATATCAAGGTCTAGAAATCGATCCTGATAGCCATCCGTCCCCGTTTTTACTTTACGTCCAAATTCCTTTTCAACCCTCTTTAAAAGCCTGAGAAGTTCGTGAGGCGCCAGATTCGTTTCAAGAAGCCCGGCACCATTCACAAAAGGATTGTCGCTCTCCATCCCCACAGGATCAGAGGCATAGGGTGAAGAAAGAGAAAGAAGATTTACATGTGGTTCCTTTCCCAATTCCTCCCAGGCGTCCTGCAAAATCTGCTGACTGTTGCCAAGGTTTGAGCCAAGGCCCAGCCATACTTTCTCCATCCTTTTCTACAAATCCTGAAGGTCAAGGACATCAAACATGGTGTACATGCCAGCTTCTTTATCAGCTATCCAGGCAGCAGCTTTGGCCGCGCCCTGAGCAAAATTATCCCTGCTGTGAGCACGATGAGTAATTTCGATCCGCTCGCCAGGTCCTGCGAAATAGATGGTGTGTTCGCCAACAATATCGCCGCCACGGACAGTCTGGACACCGATTTCTTCAACGGTACGCTCACCAATAATTCCGTTTCGTTCGTAGACACCCACTTTTTCCAGATCTCTGTTCACACCGCTTGCTGCCATTTCAGCGAGTTTTAATGCGGTTCCTGACGGGGCATCCTTCTTTTTGTTGTGATGCAATTCTACGATTTCAATATTATAATCATCACCAAGGATGGATGCAGTTTTTTCAGCGAGCTTAAACAATACATTCACACCCACTGCCATATTCGGAGCCTGTACACAAGGGAAGTTGGCAGAGAGTTTTTTGAGCTCTTCAAGATTCTCCACGCTTAAACCTGTGGTGCCGATAACCATGGCTCGCTTATGAGCAGAGGCCATCTTTGCAAACTCCATGGTTGCCTTATGAAAGGTGAAATCAATAATGACATCACCTTTGTCGATAACTGCTTCGAGGCCTTCTTCAATTTTTATTCCAGCCTCACCCCAACCACCCATTACACCAGGATCATTACCGATTGCAGGGCTTCCTGGAGCCTCAAATGCAGCTGCATAATTGAGATCAGGATGCTGGCTCACCATATATCCGATGCGCTGCCCCATTCTTCCGGCTGCGCCTGCTATTATTACGTTTATCATGTCTTTTCAGGTTATTTAGGCTGTAGGCGTTTAGGCTGTTAGGATACTACCAAAGAGCGTCTTCACAGCCCTAATAGTCTAACAGCCTTTGGCCTGATGGGCCTGTTGTTATTTTTTTAGATTGTTTAGGCTATAGTATTTAGACTGTTAGCAACTACAAAAGAGCCCTTCCTAACAGCCTTCAGCCTATAGCCTAAAAAGCTGCTTTTTACAATATTCCAGCGCCTTTCATGGCAGCAGTCACAGCGGCAAGAGACTTCTCATCGATTGCAGTCAATGGCAACCGCGCGCCACCATCCTTAATCTTACCCAATAATTCCGCACCTTTTTTAGCAGGAACAGGATTTGGCGCAGAAAACATGGAAGTCATCAGCGGATAGAGGCTGTAGTGAATTTCATTGGCTTTCTTGATATCACCTGCAAGGGCTGCTTCCATAAGGTCTGCCATTCCACGGGGATGGACATTGGAAGTTACAGATATAACACCTTTGCCACCAATAAATACGGTGGGCATGGAAGTGAAATCATCGCCAGAAAGAACGATAAAATCATCGGGACACTGACGGATAACTTCGCTGATCTGCTGCAATGATCCTGAGGCCTCTTTGATGCCTATAATGTTATCAAACCCGGCAAGTCTGGCAACGGTCTCGGGCAACATGTTGGTAACTGTTCGACTGGGTACATTGTAGAGAATAACCGGAATATCCACAGCTTCTGTAATGGCCTTGAAATGCTGATACAGACCTTCCTGGCTAGGCTTATTATAATAGGGAACGACCGACAGGGTTGCATCAGCTCCACTTTCCTTAGCACTTCTAGCAAGATCAATGGATTCTGCGGTACTGTTGGCACCGGTTCCGGCAATAACGGGAACACGACCGGCAACTGTTTTGACAGTGAGTTCTATTATTCGTTTATGTTCATCAAAACTGACGGTTGCGGATTCACCAGTGGTTCCGCAGGGTACTATTCCGTGGGTTCCGTTGTCGATCTGAAAGTTGATCAGATCTACCAGCCCCTGCTCATCAATCTCGTTATCGATAAAGGGGGTGACTATTGCAACTATTGCACCGTGATATTTTTCCATGATTCCTCCGAACTCTATTATAGTAATGCCTCGGCAGTTAACTGACCGATATAAATTATTTTCGCCGGTCCCTGCAAATATACATTCTCTGCGGTTCCGTCTTCCTGTAAATCAAAAACTATGCGAAGCAGCTCCCCCCCGGATGTGGTAACACTCACGGGAGATGCACTTATTCCTTTTTCTGCAGCAAAAATGGCAGCAGCAACGGCTCCTGTGCCGCAGGCCATGGTTTCGTCTTCAACCCCCCGTTCATAGGTGCGAACGCGAATAGCGCCACCATCGAGTGCCTGGACAAAATTGGCATTGGTGCCAGCCGGTTGAAACAGTTCATGGAAACGGACGATATTTCCCCACTCTTTTACCGGAATATCAGCATCATTATCGACAAACAGTACCGCATGCGGAACACCCGAATTCATAAAAGAGATATCCTTTGCTGTCCCATCAAGCTCAACTGACAATCCTTTTTTATAATCAAAGGGAGCGGTCATCAGTAGGCTTACTTCATTATCATCGAGGATTTCCGCCTCGATAATGCCGGCAAGCGTTTCAAAGCGCATCTTTTTATCAGCAATACCTCGTGCGTAGGCAAAACGAGCAGCACATCGTGCTCCATTTCCGCACATCTCGGCAACGGATCCATCGCCATTATAAAAACGCCAGCTAAAATCAGCGTTGTCCGAATTTTCGATAAGAATGACGCCATCGGCACCTGCCGAAAACATACGACGACAAACCTTGCTCACAAACTCGGCCTGGTCTTGTTCCGGTATCAACGGCTGACGATGATCAATAACGATAAAATCGTTACCGGTGCCGCTCATTTTAGCAAATGCTAATGGAAATTCTATATTCATACTTTTACTCACCAAATTCAGGAATTGCTTCACCCTGTATTAGACTTTCCATGGTTTCACGCTTGCGAATCACCCGAAACTGGTCACCCGAGACCATGACTTCCGCCACTCGCGGTCTTGAATTATAATTCGAGGCCATGGTAAAGCCATAGGCACCAGCACTTTCCACAGCCAGCAGATCGCCCTGGGCAACTTCCGGAAATTCTCTGTCCTTTGCCAGAAAGTCACCTGTCTCACAAATAGGACCTACGATATCAGCAACCTGCGAACCATTCCCTTTTTCGACCACAGGGGATATGGAATGATAGGCTCCATACAGGCTGGGACGGGTAAGATCATTCATTCCCGCATCAACCACGATAAAATGTTTTTCCTGCTCGCCGCCACGATTGGTCTTGGTGTACTGCACCTCTGTAACCATAATACCAGCGTTGCCGACAATGACCCGCCCCGGTTCCAGAATCAACGTAACATCAAGGCCGGCCAACTCTTCCTGAATAGCCTTTGCGTACTCCATTGGATGCGGAGGTTCTTCGTCATCATAGGTTATTCCGACTCCACCGCCCAGATCGAGGTACTGAATATTTATGCCTTTATCCGCCAGTTGCAATGCAAACTTCTTCAACTTACGCAGAGTTTCAACAAATGGCGAAATAAGGGTCAACTGAGAACCGATATGACAACTTACACCCTGAACATCAATATTCGTCATCTCATTGGCTTCAAGATACAAATCCAATGCTTCCTGAATGGGGATGCCAAACTTGTTTTTAGCAAGCCCCGTGGAAATATAGGCATGGGTTTTCGGGTCAACATCCGGATTTACCCTAAAGGCAATGGCTGCCTTCAAGTTCATATCGGCAGCCACTTCGTTTATACGATGTAACTCCTGTGCCGACTCCACATTAAAAAGCAGTATGCCAGATGTAAGACCATAACGAATCTCCTCTTCTGTTTTACCAACCCCGGAATAGATAATTCGCTTGGGATCCATCCCAGCGGACAACGCCCTGAACAACTCCCCACCGGAAACGATATCGGCACCACCACCAAGGCCGGAGAAGAGTGAAAGCACAGCAATGTTTGAACAACTCTTCACAGCAAAACAGGTAAGGTGATCGACACCTTTAAAACCTGAGTCAAAGGCCTCAAAGTGACGTTCCAAGGTTGCTTTGGAATAGAGATAGAATGGTGTTCCCACCTCTTTTGCAATTGTACTTACGGCAATATCTTCACAAAAAAGCTCTCCATTTTTATATTCAAAATGATTCATAACTTTTTAATGCCGTATGGCTGCCTCTCGGGACTTAACACTTTCATTCGGGGGAGCCATCTGATCAAATGCCGTAACACTATAATACACACTGGTGTTTGCCGGCACATTAGTATCCTCAAAGATATTAACCACCGCCTCAACCTCAGCAATCAATTCCGGAGCACTTTCCTTTGCTCCACGCCGATACACTCTATACCCTTCCACATCTGTATCCCGGGATTTTTCCCAGAAGACTTTTATCCCCTTGTTCGTCTGTACAGCGGTCACTCCCGTGGGAGCGGAAGGAGGCGTGAGGTCTACAGGAGTAACACTCACACTTTCTGAAAGTCCGCCTTTCACTGCATTTCCATCCACATCAAAAATAGATTGGATCTTATAGGAATACGTCACACCGTTTACCAGACTGTTATCTGTAAAGTCTGTCTTGCCGGTCGCACTGCCAATGGCAGAAAATGTTGCATTATCTTTACTACGCAGAACCTGATACGTCAGCGGATACTCCGTCTGTTTCCCGTCCATCAGCAGAGTTACCGGTGTCCAGCTGAGCATAGCACTGGTATCAGCTGCTTTTGCCGTTACATTCTCGGGGCCCCTGGCTGGAACATGCCAGACAAAAGAAATGATGTTAGAATCTGCACTGGCTGCCCACCAACTGGTTCTGGCATTAACCTTAAAGAAATATTTATGCCCGGGACGAAGAATCGCTGTTTCGTAGCTTGCCCGACGATTATGTTCGGGGTCAACAACCCCACCAGGAACCTGTACCGCCTCGGTAAAAGGAATGGGACAAGTCGGACAATAATCAGCCACTGGAACCACTGCTCGATGCACATCAAAAGTTGTAATATCAGTAAGGTCTGTCCCCTTGATGGTCTCTTTGGGGAATGTCCAGTTCAGGGTTACACCTTTATCACTCACTGTGTACCGTAAGTCTTCTATGGCCTTGGGAACAACGGTATCCGGTGGTACCGGCCTGGTTTTAAACCCGCACCCTCCAACAAAAAACAATGTCCCTGTGAGTAATAGCACCCCAGCCAACTGCGTCCTTTTCAACATCCTTTATTCTCCAATTCCCATCTGTTTTTCGGCAGCACTCACTGCTTCCTCAACACGTTGTGTTGAAGTCCCGCCTGTGGAAATTCTAGAATTCACAGAACCTTCAACACTCAACACTTCAAAAATATCCTTGTCAATTATCGGTGAAAACTCTTTGATTTCAGCAAGGGTCAAATCGGTCAGCTCACAACCTTTTTCGATACATGTAGCAACTGCTCTTCCCACTATACCGTGTGCTTCACGAAATGGCACATTATGTAAAACCAGATAATCAGCAAGATCCGTTGCAGTCATAAAACCGGTTTGGGTGCATTCTGCCATACGTTCTGTATTAAAATCAAGATTACCAAGCATCTCTGCCATGATAGCCATGGAGGCAGACACCGTATCCACTGCATCAAATACCGGTTCTTTGTCTTCCTGCATATCTCGGTTGTAAGTCATCGGCAAACCTTTCATCAAGGTTATCAATGACATGAGACTTCCAACCACACGCCCTGATTTTCCTCGAATAAGCTCTGGAATATCAGGATTCTTCTTTTGCGGCATGATGGATGAGCCGGTACAGAATTTATCCGCTATCTGGACAAAGGAAAACTCCTGGCTTGACCAGAGCACCAATTCTTCCGAAAGACGGGAGAGGTGCAATTGTATCATGGTGCAGCAGGATGTAAACTCAATGGCAAAATCACGATCCCCGGAAGTATCCATGGAGTTCGCCGTCACTTTGTCAAAACCAAGTAATTCAGCCACCATTTCTCTATCAATGGGAAGACCAGTCCCTGCCATTGCTGCAGCACCCAGGGGCGATATATTTATCCGTTTTCTGCAATCAATTATGCGTTCACGATCACGGCCAAACATCTCGAAATACGCCATCATGTGATGAGAAATAAGCACCGGTTGCGCACGCTGCATATGGGTATAGCCCGGCATGACATTCCCCATATACTTTCTGGCAAGGCTAACAAACGCACGCCGCAGATCATCAAGTAGTACCACGAAGATATCGCACTGATCACGAAGATACATACGAAAATCCAGGGCAATTTGATCATTTCTACTACGAGCACTGTGCAATTTTGCACCGGCCGGTCCAATGGCATCAATGAGCGCCTTTTCGATATTCATATGAATATCTTCAAGTTCACTCTTAAAAGGAAAATCTCCCGCATCAATTTTAGACTCAATGGTCGTTAGACCTTCGGTGATGGCAGTAAGTTCTTCCTTAGAGAGTAATCCATTGTCCGCAAGCATAGTAGCATGCGCTTTACTGCCAGCAATATCATAACGATAGAGACGGCTATCGTAACTGATAGATTCGGTGAAGGCCTCAACCGAGGCAGCGGTTCCACCTTCAAAACGTCCACCCCAAAGCTTTTCTGATTTTGAACTTTCCACTTTTAACTTTTACCTTTCAACTCTTATTTTGCATAGCTGCAATCTGCAGACGCAATCCGTTTAAACGAATAAACCCACCGGCATCTGCCTGGTTATAGACATCATCTTCTTCAAAAGTTGCAAAGCTCTCCTGATAAAGTGATTGGTCAGATTTCTTACCCACAGCAAAACAGTTCCCCTTATAGAGCTTCATGCGCACCGTTCCACTTACAGTTTTCTGACTTTCATCCATGGTGACCTGCAGGAGTTCACGCTCAGGAGAGAACCAGAAACCATTATACACCATCTGCGCATACTGAGGGATCAATGAATCCCTGAGACGCATCACTTCACGATCCATGGTGAGGGTTTCAAGATCCATATGTGCTTCACGGAGCAAGGTTCCACCAGGGGTTTCGTACACACCACGCGACTTCATACCCACAAAACGATTCTCAAGCAAATCCAGACGCCCAATACCATTCTCACCAGCCACCTTATTTAACGCAGTAAACAGTGAGAGAGGCTCCATACGTTCGCCGTTAATCGCCACAGGGTTACCCTGCTCAAAATCAATTTCGATATAGGTGGGCTTGTCCGGCGCATTTTCAGGCGAAACGGAGAGCCTGTACATATCCTCATCCGGCTCATTCCATGGATTTTCCAGTAAGCCGCCCTCAAAACTGATATGAAGGATATTTTCATCGGAGCTATAAGGGTTCTTTTTAGAAGTCGGAACCGGAATATTATGCTTCTTGGCAAACACTTCCAGCTTCGCTCTGGAATTCAAATCCCAGATCCGCCAGGGAGCAATGATCTTCAAACTTGGGTCAATGCCAAGATAGGAAAGCTCAAACCGCACCTGGTCATTCCCCTTTCCTGTCGCACCATGGCTTACCGCATCTGCACCTTCAGCGTGGGCAATACGTACCTGTTCTTTACCAATAATTGGTCTTGCCAGGGAGGTTCCCAGAAGATATTTGCTTTCATAAATGGCATTACAACGAAAGGCAGGAAAGATATAATCTTTTACAAATTCTTCCCGAAGATCAGAGATAATCACCTTCTCTGCTCCCGTAGCCATACCCTTTTCACGTATAGCATCCCAGTCTTCAGTCTGACCAACATCGGCGGCGTAGGCAACTACCGGACACTCATACTCTTCGGCCAGCCATGTTAAAATTACTGAAGTATCAAGACCGCCCGAATAGGCGAGAACTATTTTCTTTACATCCATTTTTTATTTATCCTATCAACGATGGCGTCGTAAAAATTCTTCATCTACTTCGTCACTGCGAATTTACAGTCACTGCGGCGTACCTAAGTACGCCTCATTCCTGTAAATCCACGTTCCTCGTATATGAAGTTTTTTACTTAGCCATCCAAGTTTTGTTTTTTACAAGTCTATTAATTTTTCAAGTATTGCTTTATGCATGTGCATTTTATTTTCGGCCTGATCAAAGGCTACACACTGATCTGATTCGAGAACGTCCTCTGTTATTTCTTCTTCACGATGGGCCGGCAAACAATGGAGCACGATGGCATCAGCAGGTGCTTTTGCCATAAGATCACTGTTAACCTGATAGGGGGCGAATATTTTCATTCGTTCCTCCTGTTCATCTTCCTGCCCCATGGAAGCCCAGACATCGGTGTTCACCACATCGGCACCTGCCATGGCCTCTTCGGGATTGCGTACCAGGGTGATAGGCTTTGTCGCCTGTTTCCGGGCACTTTCCAGAATCTGCGAATCTGGGTCATATCCTTCCGGACAGGCCATCACCAGCTCAAAACCGATGATTGATGCTGCCTGAATCCAGGAGTTAGCCATATTGTTACCATCGCCTATCCAGGCAATTTTCAGGTTTTCAATGCTGCCCTTTTTCTCAATCACCGTCATCACATCACTTAAAATCTGGCAGGGATGATGCAAATCAGTGAGCGCGTTAATCACGGGAACAGTAGCATATTTGGCAAGTTCGGTGACCACTTCCTGACCAAAGGTTCGTATAACCAGACCGTCGACATAGCGTGACATAACACGTGCCATATCCTTCAACGGTTCGGAGCGGGCAAGTTGCGTGTCACGGCCGGACAGAAATATGACCTGCCCCCCAAGACCATACATGGCCGCTTCAAAGGAAACTCTGGTACGGGTTGAGACTTTCTCAAAAACCATTCCCACGGTTTTCCCAGAAAGCTGCAGGTGTTGAACTCCGGAAAGACGTTCCTGTTTCAGGGTGATAGCTCTGGTAATAAAACCAAGCAATTCTTCTTTAGTAAAACCTTGTAATGACTCTAAATGGCGTAACATGACTCGTTTCAGTTCATGGGTGTTTTGACAAATCCACCCTTTTCAGATACTCCCCCGAAGCCCAATTGCTCTTTTTAGTAGGGGGAAAGGAATCATATTTACATAAAAGAGGAGGGTTTTGCAAAGTTTTTTGGAAATTTTGTTATTATACAGCAGTAATTTCTAATATCACCCACTCCAAAACGGGTGATCAGATATGTAAACATGCGTCTAAATACCGCTCATTTGGTGAGCTCCCGGTACATCTCTTCGTTAAACCCAACGTACACGCGCTTACCTACTCGAGCAGTTGGTGCCCGCAGGTTCCCGGTACGGCCAAGGCACACCTTCAGTATTTCGTCCTTTTGTCCATCATCTGGGACAAAATCCTGCACCTTCTTTCCTCGTCCCACGGAAAGTTTTTCTGCTGTTGCAATCATTTCCCAGGCACCATCAGCCTTGATTACATTTTTTCGCGCATCTTCAATTTCATCTACCTGTACATCTGCCTTCTCAAGAGCCTCTTGAGCTTTGGTACAGGATTTTCAGCCCTTTCGTAAATACAACCAATCGATCTTCATCTCTGCCTTCTCCTTGTGGATTTCTCGTATTTTCATGTAACTTGATATAACTACAACGTAAAGACTACATAGTGGGGAAGAATATGGCAACTGCAAAGAGACAAAAGACCAACTACTTTTCAGCGGACTACAACAGTCAATCGCTGTTTTTGATCTTATCAAGAAGATTTTTTTGAATACGCTGAGAAAGGGACAATTTCCGATCCATTGATTCTGAAATCATACAGCTTATTTGTTTGCAGCTAAATATCCAGTGACGCATGGCTTCCCCCCTTATCCTTTCCCAGCAAACCAGTTTACTTCAAGACAACGCCTAAGCAGCATTCTCGCCCGGTACAAGATGACCCAACAGTTGTTTTTTCCTGTCTGAAAAAGCTCACATATCTCAGCGGTCGTCACCCCTTCTATTTCACGCAGGGTGTAAACTTTGGCCATCTTTTCGGGCATATCCCCAAGACAGGCATGAATAACAGTCATAAGCTCTTTCCGTTCATAAACATTCTTGGGATCTCCGCCCCAGTCACCCGGTTTGATTTTCCATTTTTCCTTTTCGTTAAACAGGCTATCCGTACTGTAGGCAAAATCTTCAATGCTGGCATCAGCCGACTCAGGTGTTAGTTTTCGGTAATAATCTATTACTTTATGCTTCAGGATACCGATCAGCCAGGTACTCACAGTAGATCGCCCGGAAAATTTTTCGCGGGAACGATAGGCTGCAAACAGGGTTTCCTAGACTAGATCCTCTGCGGCAAAGGAGTCACGTACTCTGGCCCGGGCAAATCGATACAGTGTGTCACCATGCTGATCAAGCCAGGTTATGGAAGCATTTTCCTCTTTACTTTCTGCGGGCATGTTTTCTCCATCAGCGTGGAGACGGGGGCAGAT
>JAOZLI010000205.1:0-1741 GCA_029934915.1 Desulfocapsa sp.
AAAAAATCCCTGAATATCAGGGAAAGGAGAAGCAAAATGAAACGTCTGAAATTAGTTTCACTCCTTCTGCTGACGCTGCTCGTAGCAAGCACAGCAGGAGCCAAGACCCTGAAACTGGCAATGGATGCCGATCCGGTTTCCCTTGATCCACACGTACAGCTTTCTGGTGGGATGTTGCAGTATTCTCATCTGGTTTTTGATCCACTTATTCGCTGGACACAGGATATGAAATTTGAGGCTCGCCTTGCTGAAAAGTGGGAACGTCTTGATGAAAACACCATGCGCTTTCATTTGCGTAAAGGTGTGAAATTCCATAGTGGAAATCCCATGACCGCAAAGGATGTGGTCTGGACCATTGATCGTCTGAAAAAAAGTCAGGATTTTAAAGGATTGTTTGAACCATTTACCGGTGCCGTTGCCGTTGATGATTTTACCGTGGATGTGAAAACTACAAAACCCTATGCACTTCTTCTGAATATGGCGACTTATATTTTTCCTATGGATTCAGTGTTCTACAGTGGGAACGATGCAAATGGCCTGCCTAAGGATGCCATTGTCAAAACCGGAACTTCCTTTGCCCTTGATAATGAGTCAGGAACCGGACCATACATCGTTGCATCCCGTGAGCAGGGCGTGAAAATGGTGTATAAACGTTTTGCAGAATACTGGGATACAAAATCTCCCGGTAATGTGGATGAAATTATCCTCACTCCCATCAAAAAAGACCCCACTCGTGTGGCTGCATTGCTTTCAGGTGATGTTGATTTTATCATGCCTGTTTCGCCCCAGGATTTTAAGATGGTTGGGAATGCAAAAGACATAAATCTTGTGACCATGTCTGGTGGACGTATTATTACCTTTCAGTTGAACCAGGAAAGACGCCCGGAATTTAAAGATGTTCGTGTTCGCCAGGCCATTGCCTATGCCGTTAATAATGCAGGTATCGTTAAAAAAATCATGAAAGGAACTGCTACAACTGCCGGACAACAAGGCCCTAAAGGCTACCTGGGTTACAAAGAGAATCTGACTCCTCGTTTTGATATCAAAAAGGCCAAAGAGTTGATGAAAGAGGCCGGATTTGAGAAGGGTTTTGAGGTTTCCATGCTGGCTCCCAATAATCGCTATGTGAGTGATGAGAAAATTGCAGAGGCCGTTGCCTCCATGCTTGCAAAAATTGGTATCAAAGTAAATCTCAAAACCATGCCTAAAGCGCAATACTGGCCTGAATTTGATAATCGTGCCGCAGACATTATGATGATTGGCTGGCACTCAGATACCGAGGATTCTGGGAACTTCTCCGAATTCCTGCTTATGTGTCCTGACAAAGAGACTGGCTATGGACAGTATAACTCTGGAAATTACTGTAATAAAAAAGTTGACGAATTGGTTCTCGGTGCTCAGACAGAGACCGATCTGGCAAAACGTGCCACTATGTTGCAGGAAGTTGAGCAGATCATCTATGATGAGGCTGCCTATATTCCACTGCATTGGCAGCATCTTTCCTGGGCTGCGAAAAATAACGTGAAGCTCGAAGCAATTGTTAATGCTCAGAACTTCCCTTACTTTGGTGACCTTGTTGTAGAGTAAGCGTAAAAGATATCAGTAGTACCAATAAGACCGTTACACCCTGTGGGTGTAACGGTCTTTTGTTTTTATTTGCTATTAATTTTTGCTGACTATATACTTTTATTATGTCTTTTAGATGATCTTGGAAGATGTTCTTTTTTTCTTGTAATATCAG
>JAOZLI010000205.1:1841-4917 GCA_029934915.1 Desulfocapsa sp.
TCCCGTTTTGGACGACAAAAAGCATTAGCTGGACCTTGGGACTACTTTTTCTGCTTATCATGGCAGGTATTTTCATCAAGCGTAATGCTACCTTAAACCGACTCAACCAGCGCCTGAAAAAAAGTGAGGCAGAGCTGGCAGCTATTTATCAAAATGCCCCTCTGGTAATGTTGCTTGTTGATAGTAAGCGGCAGATACTTAAACTGAATGATCTGGCAACAGCAATGGCCAAGCGGCCTGACAGTGAGAGCATTGGCTGTCGTGGTGGTGATGTTCTACATTGTGTTCATGCCAATGATGTGCAGGAAGGCTGCGGTTTTGGCGAGGCCTGTCAAGTGTGCGGGATACGTAATAGTGTCATGGAGACCCTTGAGACGGGTGAAAATATTTCACGCCGTGATGCAGGTTTCAGCTATCAGCTCCCAGACGGCCAGCAGCAGGTTATGAACATACTCGTCTCCACCACCTTTCTGGAGATTAACAACGAGAGTCATGTCCTGATCTGCTTTGAAGATATTACCGAGCAGAAAATGCTCGAAAAGCAGCTGCGCCAATCTCAGAAAATGGAGGCCATCGGTACTCTGGCCGGTGGCATCGCCCACGATTTTAACAATATCCTCTCTGCTATCCTCGGGTATGGTGAGATAGCCATGGAAGAGACAAAGGACGGCTCGCTGTTGCAGGAGGATATCGGTGAAATCCTCAAGGCAGGACATCGTGCTTCAGATCTGGTACAGCAGATTCTTGCATTTAGCCGCCAGAGAGAGCAGGAGTTTATGCCGCTGCAGATACAGTTTATTGTCAAGGAGGCCGTTAAAATGCTGCAGGCTTCTCTCCCGAGTACAATCTCCATCAATGTGGATATTGATGCCTCGTGTCCAGCTGTTATGGCTGATGCCACCCAGATTCACCAGATCATGCTGAATCTATGTACCAATGCCAAGCAGGCAATGCTTACAAAAGGAGGAGAACTCACCATTGCTTTACATGAGCAGGAACTCCCGCATCCTGATTTTTCCCTGCCGGAAGAGGCACAGGGTGCATATCTTTTACTTATGGCCCGGGACACTGGTTCCGGTATGGATGAGCAGACACTGGAGAAAATATTCGATCCGTTTTTTACCACTAAGCGGGTGGGAGAAGGGACAGGTCTAGGACTTGCTGTCGTACATGGTATTGTGAAGAGTCATCATGGTTTTTTGCTGGTGGAAAGTGCGCCTGAACAGGGCACAACGTTTCGCATTTTTCTGCCCCTTGCAGACGATCCGTCTGTTTCTCTTCAATCTGAGGATGGTCAGCACTCTGAAGAATTATCGGTGGGCAATAAAAAGCTTATGCTGGTGGATGACGAGCCCCATATGGTTGAGTTTCTCAGCAGGATGTTAAAGAAAAAAGGGTGTCATGTCAAATCATTTTCCCAAAGTAGTGCCGCGCTTAGTCACTGGCAGGAAGACCCGGAACGCTATGATTTGCTTATTAGTGATGTAACCATGCCGGAAATGACCGGAGTGGAGTTAGCCGAAGAAATACTCGCGCAGCGTCCTGGCTTCCCCATAATTCTGCTCACAGGATATAGTGAAATAATCGACAAAGAACAGGCTGAGGCCATTGGTGTTCGTGATTTACTGATGAAACCCATTGATACCGGAAAACTTCTGGATCGTATTCAAGAGGTGTTTGATCATGGCTAATATCCTTATTGTTGATGATGACCAAGCTCTCGCAACTATGCTGGCTAAACAGGTGAGTCGAGCGGGGCATCAGCCTGGAATCGCGGGCACGTTGGCACAGGGAATGGAACTTGCGCAGCAGTCTGTTTTTGATCTTATCTTTCTTGACGTACAGATGCCGGATGGCGATGGCCTTGATTTTCTTCCCGCCTTTCGCCGAATGCCTGCAGAACCTGAAGTTATTATCATAACCGGTCAGGGAGATCCTGATGGTGCGAAAAAAGCCATTAGCAGTGGAGCTTGGGGCTATATTGAAAAACCGCATATCCTTACTGATCTGAATCTGCAAATGACCAGAGCGTTACAGTATCGCTCCGAAAAATTAAAGTCCATTGCCATGCAGCCTGTGGCATTGCAGCGTCAGGAAATTATTGGCTCTGCACCTCTGTTGAACAAATGCCTGGATAAGCTGGCCAGTGTTACCAGCAGTGATATCAGTGTTCTGCTCAGTGGTGAAACCGGTACTGGCAAGGAGGTTTTTGCAAGGGCTATTCATGCCAACAGCAGCAGGGCGGCCGAAAACTTTGTGGTGGTAGATTGTGCCTCATTACCAGAGACCCTTATAGAGGATACCCTGTTTGGTCATGTTAAGGGAGCATTTACAGGGGCATCGGAGGCTAGTTGTGGCCTGATTGCACAGGCGGATCAGGGTACGTTATTTCTTGATGAAGTGGGTGAGTTGCCCCTTGCTACTCAAAAAGCATTCCTGCGAGTTCTGCAGGAACACAGTTTTCGGTCAGTTGGCGCAAAACAGGAACAGAGTAGTGACTTCAGGCTTCTTGCTGCTACTAATCGTGATCTGAACGAGATGGTGGCCAATGGAACATTTCGTAAAGATTTGTTGTATCGTCTCCAGGCCTTTAACTTACATCTTCCTCCTCTGCGAGAACGAATTGAGGATATCAGAGCACTGAGCATTCATTTTGTCGAAAAACTCTGTAAACGCTATAAACAGGAGTCTAAAGGCTTTGGTGTTGATTTTGATGCGACCTTATCTGCCTATGATTGGCCTGGAAATATTCGTGAGTTATTTCAGGTAATAGAACAGGCATTTACCAATGCTTCTTCAGCTCCCACCCTTTTCCCCAACCATCTACCAGAGCATATTCGTCTCTGCCAGATTCAGTCTGCCATGTCTGGAGCGAATAAACCGCCCCCTCCTAAAGTGCTCCCCGCCTGGCGTCAGTTTAAAGATGAGATGGAAGAAGAATATCTACATAAACTTATGTCCCTCTGTGATGGGAATATATCTGCCGCTAGCCGTCATGCTGATATTTCTCGCACGCATCTTCATAAATTGCTCAATAAATATAATTGATGGTATCGTAAAAAGTACCATCAAATAT
>JAOZLI010000032.1:0-9130 GCA_029934915.1 Desulfocapsa sp.
ACAAAAGCCTGTTCACACTAGATCCAACTCCTCCTGAATCCAGGCCAAGGCAGCGGCAACCTTGGGAAAACCGATGGTTGAAATCAGCAGTACCAAGGCATGCTGCAGCTCTTCTGCACTTGCTCCTGCCTGCAGGGCTCGTCTGGCATGAGAATGTACTGAGCCAGTTGACCCCAATGAAGCGGCGACACCGAGCTGAATGAGTTCAGATGTCTTCCTGTCGATGGGGCCGGCTGCACGAACTGTCGAGCCGAGATTTTCCACCGCTGCCAATACCTCTGGAAAACGTTTCTTCAATTGTCGGTAATGTTTGGGGCCTTTTTTCTTAGACATTGAGTCACTCCTTTTTTTGTTTTTTCAGGCAGGATACAACCATGAGCAAAGCGGATTCCCGCCTTTGTTAATCCTGCTCCAACTTCCAGTCTTTTTTCAGATATTCAATCCCCTGATGGTTTGTCAAATCCAGATGGATCGGAGTAACAGAAATATAACCATTATTCACCGCATAACTATCAGTATCTTCTCCCGAGTCAGGAGATGGTGTTCCCCCGCCAATCCAGTAATGCTTTCTTCCCCATGGATCCAGGGTTTCCTGAATCGCGTTATCCCAAAGCCGTCTGCCCTGGCGAGTAACTTTCATTCCCTTGATTGAAGCAGTTCCCGGAACATTCGTATTGAGAAGGGTATCTTTTGGTAAGCCCTGCTTCAGAATCATCGCTGCAAGCGTTGCTGCGACCTCGGCAGCACGCATGAAATCATATGGTGCCTCTCCTGCCAGTGACACAGCAAGTGATGGAACTCCATACATCGTCCCCTCCACAGCAGCTGAGACAGTGCCTGAATAGGAGATATCATCGCCGAGATTAGGCCCTGGATTAATGCCTGAAATCAGCAGATCCGGTTTTCGTTTGATAATTTTGTTCAGGCCGATGGCAACACAATCGGTGGGAGTCCCATCTAAGGTATAGAATCCGTCTCCCATTTTGGTGACCCGCAGGGGACGATTCATGGTCAGCGAATGGGATACGGCCGAGTTGTCCCTGTCGGGTGCAATGACCATACACTCTGCCTGACGGCGAAGTCTCTGGACAAGAGCTTCAAGGCCGGGACTGTGTATACCGTCATCATTGGTGATAAGAAAAAGAGGCATATTTTTCAACGGTTATGGTTGTCGTTATAGTGCTATGAAGTGTAGAATAAACTAAATTGACTCAAATATGAACCTTTCTATTCAATCTGCTATTGGTATTGTCATGGATACGCATCAAAAAGTTATCGCCGAAGAGCTCCAGATTCCAGTCCACAAGGTTACAGCAACGGTTGAGCTCCTGGAAGATGGAGCCACCGTTCCCTTTATATCCAGATACAGAAAGGAGGCCACAGGATCTCTCGATGAGGTTCAGGTTGCAACAATCAGGGATAGACTTGCAGATCTTGCAGAACTCGACAAGAGACGGAAAAGCATTATCGAGTCCCTGAGTAAACGAGATTTGTTAAGCGATGCATTACAAAACAGCCTGGAAAAAGCAAAAAGTCTGACAACTCTTGAGGATATCTATCTTCCCCATAAGGTAAAGAGAAGAACAAGGGCCATGATTGGCAGGGAAAAGGGGCTGGAACCATTGGCCAGGGAACTTTTCCAGCAACAAGAAAAAAAGATTGATCCCTCTGTTTATATCAACGCCGAAAAAGGTGTAATATCGATTGATGATGCACTTGCCGGAGCAAGAGATATCATTGCTGAGTGGATCAATGAAGATCAGGAAACCCGGGAACAATTGCGAAGATTTTTTGCCCAGAAAGCTGATATCGTTTCCACGCTTGTCAAAAAGAATCAGGAGAAAGGAGGTAAATTCCGGGATTATTTTGATTGGAAAGAAGGAACCGCCAAGGCACCTGGGCATCGCCTGCTTGCTATGTTTCGTGGCGAGCAAGAAAAAGTACTTTCCCTGTCTGTACGACCAGCCGAAGAATTGGTTCTGCCCCTGCTGAACAGCCGTTTTCTCAAGAAAGGAGTGGATAGCAAACAGGTTGTGCTGGCCATAGCCGATGGCTACAAACGGCTGCTTGGCCCCTCTCTTGAAAAGGAGTTGCGCAACAGCCTCAAAGAACGAGCAGACCTTGAGGCCATCACAGTTTTTGGTGACAATCTAAGAGAGTTGCTTCTAGCAGCACCCCTTGGGCAAAAACGTCTAATGAGCCTGGATCCCGGCTTTCGAACCGGGGCCAAACTTGTCTGCCTGGATGAACAGGGAAAACTCCTGCATTCAACCACAATCTACCCGACCATGGGTGGCAGCATAGAGAAAGCCGCAGGCACCGTCAAAGATCTCTGCCGAAAATACAAGATCGAAGCAATAGGCATCGGTAACGGCACTGCAGGCAGAGAGACAGAAGCCTTTGTCCGTGACCTTGAGCTGGGCAAAGAGATCCTTATTACTCTGGTCAACGAAGATGGGGCCTCCATCTATTCGGCTTCCGAAGTGGCTCGCCGCGAATTCCCCGATTATGATCTAACCGTGCGTGGTGCTGTCTCCATCGGTAGACGGCTGCAGGATCCTCTTGCCGAGCTGGTTAAGCTGGAACCCAAGTCCATAGGTGTCGGCCAATATCAGCATGACGTCAACCAGGCGGAGTTAAAAAAAGGTCTGGAAGATGTGGTAGTCAGCTGCGTGAACTCTGTTGGCGTTGAGGTAAACAGTGCATCCCTTGAACTCCTCACCTATGTCTCTGGTCTTGGTTCGTCTCTTGCTGCAAGCATCGTCCGTTACCGGGACGAAAATGGTCCATTCACAAGTCGTAAAGAACTCATGAAGGTTCCCCGCCTTGGAGCTAAAGCCTTTGAGCAGTGCGCTGGATTTCTTCGTATCCATGGTGCTAAAAACCCACTGGACGCATCCGCAGTCCACCCTGAGCGCTATAAAACTATTACCAAAATGGCGAAAGATGCTGACTGTACGGTGGCCGATCTTGTCAACAATGAAGCTGTCCGAAAGAAGGTGGATATACAAAAATATGTCAGTGATTCTCTTGGCCTCCCCACATTACAGGATATCATGGCGGAACTTGCCAGGCCGGGACGCGATCCTCGGGAGAGCTTTGCCCTTTTCTCCTTTGATGAAGGGGTTCACGCCATTGGAGATCTTATTCCTGAAATGCGCTTACCCGGGATTGTTACCAACGTTACAAAGTTTGGCGCCTTTGTTGATATCGGTGTCCATCAGGACGGCCTTATCCATATCAGCCAGCTGGCAGATCGATTTGTCAAGGATCCGACTGAGGTGGTTAAAGTTCGTCAGCAGGTCAGGGTCCGAGTCCTTGAGATTGACGAGAAGCGGGGACGCATTTCTTTGTCGCTACGTGATGTGTAATTTGAATGCACACGAAAGAATAAAACGTATTTCGTTTACATTTTTGAGCTATGAAAAGTCGGCGAGCAAGGGTTGCAGTTTCTTTCTGGAAACACCAGGATTTCCCTGCTTATAAAACCCTACAAAACCACTGTCTCCTTGCTTTTGCACGGGTAAATCCAGTGGCGTAAGATCAAGACCCTTTTCCTGCAGATAGCTTACAAGAGCATCATGGGCATCCTTTGACTTGCAAAACAATACCAGATCACGATGAAAACCAGGATTGGTATAGGCGTTCATGGATAAGAGTACATCAAGATCCTGCTTTTTGCTGAATGCAGCAAAACCGGCAGCCAAGTCCTTATCCATCTCAGACCAGTCACTCACAGGAAGCAAGGCCGAGCCAATACCGCACTTCATGGTGGCAAATTGCCACTCTTTATAATCCTTGCGTAACAGATCATTGGTGGAGAGTCCGGCCACATTAAATTTCTCTTTTTGCACATTATCAAAGAACTCCTGCTGTGACAGTGGACAGAGGGGAAGCACTTGAGCGGCAATTTCCTTGTCTGCTTCGGTTACCCGACCAGCTTCGTCATCCAGATTGACAGTGTCCAGGAGAATGGTTCCGGCAATGAGCACTGCCAGACTACGGTTTATTTCATCATTGAAACGATTAAACTCTCCTGCAACCAGAGACGTAGTAGAACCAATGGTTTCAATGATACGAGGATTTGCTGCGCTATACAATCCTTCATCTTTATGATGATCCAGAACAGCAACCACCCGAGTGTTATATTTTTCCAGATTGCTTGCGAGTTTATTATGATCCACTAACACCAGTTTCGCGTTATCCATAAGCTTGTCGAAATCAACTTCATCAAAAAAGACGACATCATTCAAATCGATACAGGCCTCCTTAAAAACATACACCGCCTCGGTACGGAGAGCAAAATCTGCTCGCGGGATGGGCATTATCGGCAGCACGGAGATCCGAGGATCCTGCAGACTAAGCAGATATCCATAGGCAAGAGACGATGCCATGGAATCAAGATCTGCTGCTTCATTACCGATAACAACGATGCCGGTATCGCTAATGTGTTTTTTTGCCTCTGCAAGGTAACTCTGAATCGAGATCATACTCTTCTCCTGTTGAGATAGTTCGGTTTAAATTTTAAATGACTTATATAGATATTTCAAAAGAAAATGGGAATCTTTAAATTCCAGGTTCTGTTCTATAAGAGCGTCATCCAGCTGCCAACGATGCATAAACACTCTGCCGGTCAACGTTTCAAGAGCCTTGAGTTGATCTGCACTCATCATGGTTGGGTCAATGTTTTTCAATGATTCAGAGGATATCTCCATATTGTAAATTTCTGCTGCTGCCATCACCATTCTCATTGTTTTATTATCCAGTTGCACCTTTTTTTCCACTTCCTTTTTAAAGGTGACTGCGTTGGGATACTCTTCCCATAACATGTCCTGCAGCTTATCCGTTTCAATTCCAGCCTTGTCGACCCTCTGCTTAGCATCCTGACTCAGACTGTATTCCACCTGATAAAAGGTGTCCTGCTGAAAAACATTCTGCAGAAAAAAGAGAGAGAGCAGGCTGATAACTGCGGCAATGATTGGAGTGATTATCCAGCCGCTGGTGATTCCGGCAACGGTTTTCCAGCGAATGCTTTTGCCGCCCTTAAGCAATCCAATACCGATAACAGCACCAACAATGGCCTGAGAGCTGGATACGGGAACCAGAGGAAACGATGGCAAGCCATGTCCCTTGAGCCAGGATTCCAGTGCCACTGAGGAAAAGAGAAACAGAACAATGGAATGGGACCAGACAACCACCGCAGCCATCACGGGAGAAAGGTCAAAAATCCCCTTGCCCACGGTGAGCATTACCCGTTTAGAAAAGGTAAAGACCCCGACAGCAATAGCGATTCCACCGAGCAGAAAAAGCTGTTGAGCCCCGGAAAGACTGATCCCCAAAAGGGTAATATCAGCCAGATGTGCCACAGGAACAAAAACACCCATTACATTAGCAATATTATTGGCCCCCAGAGAGTAGGATCCAAAGATACCGGCACCCAGCAACGACCAACGGGTGATGGCATCGAGTTTAAACATGTGCACGCAGAATCTGCGCACCACCACACCAGTCATAAGGTAGAGCGGCATGGCAATTCCAGCAGCCAGTAACGGACAAAATATCCAGGTGGAGACGATCTTGGTAAGCGAATCCATGTCAGTAACCGAACCGCTAAACATATTCCAACCAACAATGGCTCCCACAATTGCCTGGGACGTTGAAACCGGAAACCGGGCAAGGGTCATCAAATACACACTCATGGCAGCAGCAAAAGCCACAATAAAGGCACCCGCCACGGCGTTCACTGCACCGAGTTTACCAAGGGTATGTGAGGCCCCGGCACCACTGATGACAGCACCGAGAATAACAAAAATGGAACAGTAGATAGCAGCAGTCCGAAACTTGATCATTCGCGAGGCAACAGCGGTACCAAAAACATTGGACGCGTCATTTGCCCCAAGAGACCAGCCAAGAAACAGTCCGCTTGATAGAAATCCAAACATAGCGGTGCCCCTACAGTGAACGTTTAATTACATAGATATTCAGACTGTCGGCAACGTCTTCGGCACGATCAGCAATTTTATCCAGGTGCCGCGCCAGTTCACGCTGCAGCATCCTGTGACTTAAGCGTAACTCTTCCTTACGAAATATTGCTCGCTGCAACCGGGTGGAAATTTTGTCTGATTCAGATTCCCAGTAATAGACCTTGTCTAGATGATCGGCAACCGCAGATATATTTTTAAAAAATGCACGTGCAGCCCGTACAATAGCCTCCACCGTTTCGCAAACCGCTTTAATAAGAAGCAGGAAATCTTCGTGAAAATCAGCTTCGATATCCAGGTTTTCTATTTCCATACGCCACAATGCGCCCTTAAAACGATCGAGCAGTGCGTCCATATCTTCAAGAAGCTGTAACACATCGCTTCTGGATTCCGGGATCAACGTCTTTGTATACAAATATTGCTGAATGCTGCGTCTAAGATCATCACCGATGTGCTCGACTACTGCTATTTCTTCTAATTTCCGTTTGAAATCTGTGTTGTTTCCTTTCAGATATGCCTCAGCACCCTGGCTGAAAATAAGCCCGGAACGGACGACCTGGTCGAGAAAATCATCGATCTGTTTTTCAACACCCAATTCTTTTTTAAAAATTCTCATGATAACAACCTTTTGCTAATAATGTACGGTATGATGGATTTGTCGTAAAAAGTTATACTATAGATGGCTAAGTATTTACACCCTTTGTTCGGGTGCAAAACTTCATATTCGAGGAACGCAAATTTAATGGAATAAGGAGTACTTAGGTACGTCGTAATGACAGTAAATTTGTACCCCAAGGGCACTTCCTCTGGGCGCGTGACGAAGAAGATGAAGAGTTTTTACGACGCCATCAAGCTTTGAGTTGCTCGGCCTTATGATGCTTCCAGCTTTTGTATAACGGCCAGACAAATGAGAGAAAAGAAATTACCAGAACAACAAATGCCAGTTTATCGGTAAAAAATATCGAATATCCATCCATCATCACTGCTCTGCGAAAGTTTTCTTCCACCATTTGGCCAAGAACGATACCAAGAACAATGGGAGCCACCGGAAATCCGTAGCGTTTAAACAACCAGCCAATAACACCAAAACCGATACAAGCGGCGACATCGAACATAGACCCACTCACGGCGAAACTGCCGATCACTGCAATGGCAAGGATCAACGGATACATGATTGCTTCGGGCACGGAAACGACTTTAATAAACAGACGGTTTCCATACACACCAATGGCAAGCATAATGATATTGGCAAGGATAAGGGAACAGAAAATACCGTATACGATATCCGGATTATTCTGAAAAAGAAGCGGCCCTGGAACCAGATCATGGAGCATAAAGGCACCGAGCAACACAGCATCGGTAGCACTGCCAGGAATCCCAAGTGCAAGTAGTGGAACTAGCGCACCACCCACAGAACTGGAGTTTGCACCCTCGGCTGCGGCGACACCTTCAAGAGATCCCTTCCCGAACTCCTCTGGAGTTTTACTTGCTTTTTTGGCCATATCATAACTGATAAAGGCGGCAATGGTCGCTCCTGCACCGGGGAAAACACCAATAATAGTACCAATGACTGAGGAACGCAGGATGGTCATCTTAATCTTCATAAATTCTTTGATCGAAGGCAGTTTGTTATCCACCTTTTCCATAATTCGAGCCTTTCCCGTCCAATCCTCCATCTTGGCAAAGACAACACTGACGGCAAAGAGTCCGATCAACGCAGGAATAAGGGTAAAACCATCATAGAGCTGGTCACTTCCAAAGGTAAACCGGGAAACTCCTGATATGGGATCAATGCCGATATTTTTAATCATCAGCCCAAACAGTATAGCAAGCAGCGATTTAAGCACATTTCCCCGACTCATAGAGGCAACAGTAGCCAGGCCAAAAAGAGCCAGAGCAAAATAAGCAGCCGGACTAAACTTTAAAGCAATACGAGCCAGGGGTACAGCAAAGAGTATCAGGATAGCAACACCAACAGCTCCACCAATGGTGGAGGCAACAAGAGCTGTTCCCAGTCCTTTTCCAGCCTGCCCTTTCTGGGTCAGGGGATATCCGTCCATGGCAGTAACAGCAGCCGATGGAGTACCTGGGGTGTTAATCAGTACTGCAGTAATTGAGCCACCATAGTTCGAGGCGATATAGATCGATGTTAACAAAATAAGGGCAAGAGCAGGCTCCATGGTATAAGAAAAAGGAACAAGCAACGCGACGGCAGTTGAAGGTGAGAGGCCCGGCATAGCACCCGCCAGGATGCCAACGATTACCCCGATAACGATGATCAAAATGGGCTTCCAACCCATAAGCACTGAAAGACCGATGGAGAACGAATCAAAGAGTTCCATTGTATATTCCTCTATAGCTTACAGGTAGTTTTCAATAACTCCGAGTGGCAGCTGTATATAGAGCAGCTTGTAAAATACCACATAGGAGAAGAGCAGCCAGCCTACAGAAACCGAGATAATAATCAGCGGTTTACGACAAGAGAGCATATACATCATAACAGCGAGAAAAATAACGGAACTGACAAAATACCCAAGGGTCTCAATTGCAAAATAGTAAGCAACCATACAGCCGATCCCCAGTAATACAAAACCAACCCGACCGGCTTTGGGGTCTTTGCCAGCCTTGCCGCGGACAATAAAAAACAAAATTGCGCAGCAGATACCAACAAGACAATAGATCCAAAGACGTGGGATAAGAGCAGGACCGGCCTGCTCAACTGGAAAATCAAATGTTATTGCCCAAAAAAGCAGTGCAATTGCAATGAGTATGGTGGGAAGCAATGCTTGACCTGTCCACTCACGACGTGATGTAAAACGAAACATTAAGCCAATGCCAACAACACCTGCAAGTAGAAGCAGGAGCCAAATGGTCAGTCCGGTTCCTTGACTGAAATATTGCATATTTTACCTCTTCAATTGAAAACAAGTGTGAGTGAACATGAGCAATCGGAATTACTTAATAACTCCTAGCTCTTTTAAGGCCGTAGAAAATTCCTTTTTATCAACTTCAACCCTTGCGGCAAATTCGTCAGCACCCATCATTACCGGAGTTGCACCGCCCTTTTCAATATACGTTTTCCACTCTGGATCGCTGGTTACTTTATGGAAGAGATCAACATAAAATGCCTCCGCTTCGGCAGGGATACC
>JAOZLI010000032.1:9230-10803 GCA_029934915.1 Desulfocapsa sp.
ACAAGCTGTTCCCAGGTATTTACTTCATGATTTTTATTGGTAATTATAGCCTCAGGATCAACTACCATCATTCCCATCCAGTTGATATCAGCAGTATTAATTTTCCCACCGGTGGATACTATCTTGCCAATATTTGAACGGGTGACTGCAGCAAATTTATATCCATCCGATTTCTGAGAGAGGATATATTTGATAGCTACGATTCCACCAGCCCCACTTTTATTAATAACCACGAAGGTTGCGTCGGTGTACTTCCCGGCGATTGCCGTGAATTTACGGGCAAATACGTCAATGGCCCCGCCGGGTTTTGTGTAGACAACAAGTTTAATTGGTTTACTTGGAAATGCTTTTGCTTGAACAGTGGCCACAAAACCTGTCAACATCGCCGCAGTGACCAGCAGTGTAATAAGCCCTCGTTTCATATCTTCCTCCGTTACTTTTTCCCCATATGGGCTCCCCCCGCAACCCTGTATCGCGAGAGGTGTCATCATGAGGTAAATTCTTCTTTATCCATTCATTAATAAAGTATCTGTTTGGTGCATCATTAGCAAATTAGAATAGAGTATCCCTCTGATAAAGAAATTTTATAGCTCCATACCAACAACACGCTTTGCAGCTTTCAAGTAATTAATATTTTCAAAACCGCTGATCTCAAGTTTTTCGATTACCTGTTCCATGGCTCCGTAATCTTCACTTTCGACACAGGTCGTCTCAATCATGGCACCGTTGAATTGGATTTTCCCATACTCACAGATCACCCCATCAACAGTAAAACCATAGCGCTCCTTATGAACAGCCACACTCACAACATCATTGGTGGTTTTGAGCAGGTCGATAAATTCATCAAAGGAGTACGAGTCCTGTATAAGTTCTACCTTTGCTTTAAGGTTTTCCAGAATGGTTGCCAGTTCATCTTTTTTTACAGGGAACTGGAATTTGCCGCGCGGCTGAAAAATTTCATACCCGTTATCAGTTTCACCTACCTTGATTTTGATGTCCAGGAGTCCATCACGGATCTTGACATTTGCCTCATTGGTATGTCTAGACAAAATGTATGTCTCACCACTCTGACGCACTTTAAAGAGCGTGGCCTGTGATTTCCACATGGCAGGTTTTACAATATCAAGGATCCCCTGGCCAAAGACGCGAAACTCCGCCCGCGGTACTACTTTTTCAGCATCTTCGGCAGATGTGGCCTGATTTGCATCATAAACAGTCATGTTTTTCTCCCGACCACCATATATGGTCTTTTTTAGGTGTTGCATTGCGCAGGAACTCAACAATTAGAGATCCGACTCATATATTATTTAAATTCCGTTACAACTTTGTTACCATTGGTATCCAGCAGAGAAAGAAGACCATTCATTTGTGTTCTCCCCAAGTTTAGACGATGATGCGATCTCAGCTACTACCTTTCATCATTTTGAGCGTAGCACTTTTGTTGGAATAAAAGCAAATTAGAAGACACAATCGTATCCATAAGGATTGCTTATGAACTTTGATCAGTTGCGAACATTTCAGGCTGTTGCCACAACGGGAAGTTTTACCAAAGCAGCACGCAAAATATTCCTCA
>JAOZLI010000032.1:10903-13656 GCA_029934915.1 Desulfocapsa sp.
TTATTGAAGAAAATCACCTTACCGGATTTACAAATGAAGGCATCGTATTTTTTCCATTACCCCAATAACAGATATTTCTCTAGAGCCGCAAAGGTCTTTCTCGCTCTATTTCCAGAGGTAACTTCGTTAAGCCATGCAGAGAACATGACTTTGCAGCACTAAAATTCTTATCCTGCCTCTTAGGGTTCATTCAACAAACCCTACTCTACTCGCCCCTTCTCAACTGCCCCTCGAACTGAGACAGGGTAAGGATGACGATCTCTTAAAAAAATGGGCATGGTATTTCTAGCATTTCTGGCTGCTGTCATGGTTGGATACAAGCCATAAAAGACCAGGACAACAGGAGGATCAGAAGGACGTTTAAGCATCACCAGTTTATCAATCACCTGCTGATATTCAGGTTCAGCAATTATGCGCCTGAGATTTTCCTCCGCATGTTCTGACTGGAGTGCCATGAGTTGAATACTGAAATGCGTATCCACATGACCTGTCATCCATTTATTTCCTTCAGCAATAAGGCTTGCCAGGGGATCATTGGAGCGGGGACGTTGGGCCGAAACCGCCTTTATTGGAGCCATCTTTGCGGGGGCTGTCTTTTCAGGCTGCATAACGATGCGTTTAGTCTTCCCAACTAAAATTTTGCTTTGTTTCTCCAGTATCGGAACCGTTAACTCAGAATCGTCCTTTTCCTTAATTTCAATGGGAGCGATTTCCACAGTCTGGGGTACAGTCACAACTGGAGCTTCAGTGATTGGCTCAGACACCACAGGATTCGTCTCTGGAGACTGTATTCGTACCTCGGTGGTTTTATCCGCTTTATCTGCAAAATTTTCTGTTATTACTACTTCAACCATTTCCGGTGGCACCTCAGGCACAATAACCATATCAGTTACTGCTGCATCACTTTCCTGTTTTACATTCTTGCTGTTATCATCACCCGTAAACAACATCAGCAAAATCAGAAGGCAGGCCGCCCCCCCTGCAAACAGATATTTTTTCGGAAATGGTAACTGTTCGAATAAACTTTTGCACTTCGGGAGTAATTCCTCCCGCATACCATCATCATTGACATGATCAAGCAGAACAAAAAAGGAGGTATCGGCACTAGAAGAGCTTAAGGACTCTGCGGCATAAGCATTTATCATGCGTAGATTGCCTCTAGCCATGGAGGCAATTTTACTGGCTGCTTCTTTGGTGAAAACTTCTCTTGGCTCTTCTTCCTGGGGATCCTGCACGCAAAAGTTCAAGTATTCCAAGGTATCGTCGTCGTCAAGCGGTGACAGGAAAAACTGTTTTTCACGGGTTTCGTCAAAGTCACAAAGAGCCAATTGTTCAAGATTGGCACGAAGACTCTTCCAACCGGAAAAAAGCAACTGCAACCCGCCACCGTCACGATTAACGTCATCCAGCATCCTGCGGATACGCTCAAGGGTCGCAAGATACATATTTTCTGCCTGATCACTGATCAACAGAAGCGACTCCCCTCTTTCCCGCAATGTTGCCACAAGATCCAAAAAAATCTTCATGGCATCAGCTCTGGTTGTTTCAGCAGGAAAATCAAAATCACATTCCTGAGCCGTGATTCGGGCAAGGTCTTCAAAAGAACCAATAACTTCTGGTAAGAAAACAGGTCGACACGGCTCCCCAAGTTGCTCCTGCAACATTTTGCAGAGCATTGTTTTGCCACTCCCTTCATCACCAATCAAGGTCACAATATCCACGTGATCGGCAAAGGCTGTCTTAATATCATCCAGGACTGCACCACGGCCACCACCAGTAAAAAAACGAGCTGTATTACAATGTTCCCGGAACGGAGCTTTAACCGTTTCTTTGTGTTCAGAATCCTTCATTTTTTCCCTGCGCCACTATTCCATACTGTCTATTAAAAAGAAAACACACTATTGTGTACTTGCCTCAGGAGATACTCAAACATAAATACAGTTAATACAAGATACCAGATGTATAGAATCTTAATTTATTTTGAGTAAACCCTCCATAAGAAATGTATACAGAACTGCTCGAACGTTCAAGGAATTTATGCTTATGCTCACTGCTTTCCTTATCTCTTTGATTTTTCTACTGGCCGGTTTTATCCAGGGGATGAGCGGTTTTGGCTCTGCACTGGTTGCAATTCCGCTTCTCAGCCTCATCATTGATATTAAAAGTGCAGTGCCACTCTGCATGTTAAACAGCGTGGTTATCACCACATTTTTATCTTTAAAAATGCGTAAAGATCTCGACAAAAGCAAGATCATCCCTCTATGCATATCAGCTGTTCCAGGTATTATTGTTGGCTCAACTATCCTTAAACATGTGGAATCCGGTATCATACGATTATGGATAGGTCTGCTGTTGATCAGCTATTCTCTTTACAGTTTATTCAGCAACCCAAAGCCCCGTAAGCTTAATAAGGCCTGGGCCTACCTTGCAGGTTTCTCTTCTGGTGCGATAGGAGCAGCTTTTAGTGCCGGCGGGCCTCCCACAATTATTTACACCACCCTGAATAACTGGAAAAAAGACACTATCAAGGCAACACTCAGTGGTTTTTTTCTTTTCAATTCCTATCTGGTAGCAACGGTTCACGCCATTAGTGGATTGACGACCATAGATATATTCACCTATTTTATGATCTCTGCACCGGTGGTCCTGCTTGGTACAGTTTTGGGTTCTATCTGTTATGGAAAAATTCCCCGCCAACTTTACCTGAAAATCATATTTGCCTTTTTGACGATGATGGGTATCATGATGATATT
>JAOZLI010000032.1:13756-15120 GCA_029934915.1 Desulfocapsa sp.
GGAGAAGAAAACCTGGTGTTCCTTGAGGCACTTAGACACTCAAAAATTCGTCTTATTTTAACCAGACATGAGCAGGCTGCTGGTTTTATGGCGGCCACCTATGGCCGCCTGACTGGGAAGCCAGGTGTCTGCCTGTCAACCCTTGGCCCTGGAGCAACCAACTTTGTCACCGCTGCATCCTATGCACTCCTTGGCGGAATGCCGGTACTCTTTATTACCGGACAGAAGCCAATTAAAAAGAGTAAACAGGGGCGCTTCCAAATTTTAAATGTGGTTCGCATGATGGAACCCTTAACAAAATTCACTAAACAGATTGTCAATAGCGGCACAATTCCAGCGGTCATCCGAGATATATTTCGGATCGCAGTAAATGGAAAATCCGGCCCTGTTCACATTGAATTACCGGAAGATATCGCTGCCGAAGAGGTACAGGCCAAACCTTTCAACATCCAAATCGAAGACTATCCGGTGGCAAATTTTCATTCCATCGAGCGTGCTGCGCAATTAATACGTGATGCAAAAAAGCCTCTATTCCTGTTTGGAGCCGCCGCCAACAGAGAGCAGATCTGTACTGTCGCCGAGCAACTGATTGCAGCAACTGGAATCCACTTTTTCACAACCCAGATGGGAAAAGGAGTAATCGACGAACACTCCCCTCAATGTCTTGGCACAGCCGCCCTTTCCGACCATGACTACTTACACTGTGCCATAAACAGGGCAGATCTCATTATCAATGTCGGATATGACGTTGTCGAAAAACCTCCATTTTTCATGAACCAGGGTAATATGGAGGTCATACACCTGCATTTCGCACCGGCTGATATGGATGAAGTTTATTTTCCCCAGTATGAGGTAATTGGTGATATTCGTTATTCTTTACTCTCGCTGCTTGATGCTCTTTCAACAATGGAAAAGAGGGACGACACCTATTGTCATAAAATCCATGAAGAAATAAATACCCATGTGTTTGAAGCCAAGGGGCATAATTGCTTTCCAAATACTCCGCAACATATCGTTCAGGATATTCGTAAAACTGTAGCCGACGACTCCATTGTTTCCCTTGATAATGGTATGTATAAAATATGGTTTGCCCGTAATTTCAAAGCAACCTGGATCCATTCGCTACTCCTCGACAATGCCCTTGCCACCATGGGAGCCGGTTTTCCTGCTGCCATTGGTGCTAAAATTGTTCATCCCGAGAAGCAGGTAATCGCTGTCTGTGGAGATGGAGGATTTATGATGAATTCACAGGAAATGGAGACCGCCGTTCGGCTTAAGTTGCATATTATCGTTATTGTTTTGATAGATAATGGCTATGGAATGATCAAATGGAAACAGAAAGGAATGGATTTTCCTGATTTTGG
>JAOZLI010000513.1 GCA_029934915.1 Desulfocapsa sp.
CTAATGAAAAACAAATTTTCCATTGGCCTGTTCACTGCCATCACCATAGTTGCGGCGAACCAGATAGGCACTGGTGTCTTTACCAGCATCGGTTTTCAGGTATTTTCTATTCAATCCGGTTTTTCCATAGTCGTGCTCTGGCTACTTGGCGGATTGGTCGCTCTTGCCGGAGCATTCTCCTATGGAGAGCTCAGTGCAGCAATGTCGCGTTCGGGAGGAGAATACCATCTGCTTTCTGAAATCTACCACCCTGTTGTCGGTTTCTCTTCCGGATGGATTTCCGTCGCAGTCGGATTTACGGCCCCTATTGCCGCGGCGTCCATGGCACTTGGCGCCTACGGATCTTCGGTTATCCTGGCGCTGGAATATATCAGTCCAGAGCAAAAAAGCATTACAGCCTTGCTCCTCGCCTCTTCAACGGTAACCATAGTCACCATCATCCATTTGCTCAAAGATACTCTGGTTAGTGGTTTTCAGATACTGTTCACAACGCTTAAAATTGCTTTAATTTTGGCTGTTATCGCCTGCGGATTTGCCATGGACAGTCCCACCAGCGTCAGCTTCCTACCCACCGCACAATCAGCTCAGGAAATTATGTCAGCTCCCTTTGCCATATCGCTGGTCTATGTGATGTATGCATATTCAGGATGGAATGCCTCTGTCTATATCGCTGGTGAAGTTAAAAATCCAGGCAGGAACCTGCCCTTATCACTATTTATAGGCACCCTTATTGTCATCTTGCTCTATGTGCCTCTCAATAGTGTGTTTTTATACAGTACACCAATAACAGAGCTTAAAGGACAGGTGGATGTAGGTCTTATTGCATCAAACAATATCTTCGGTCAGTCAGGCGGAATTATTATGGGCACCCTGATCGCCTTTGGCCTTATTTCAACCATAAGTTCCATGATATGGACAGGACCACGAGTAACCCAGGTTATTGGCGAAGACACCCATATCCTCCGATTTCTCGCCAGAAAAAATAACAATGGTGTTCCCGCTGTTTCACTGCTTGTACAGTATATCATTGTGCTGTGTTTTATTTTTACTTCTACTTTTGATTCCGTTGTCACCTATATCGGCTTTCTCCTGACCCTATCCTCACTCATGACTGTCCTTGGCGTATTTGTTATGCGATTCAAAAAGCCGTCAATGCATCGTCCTTATTTAACATGGGGCTATCCTGTTACGCCTCTATTTTTCATAGTCGTAATGAGCTGGATGTTATTTTTTCTGGTCAAGGAAAAACCGATGATAACTCTGGCAGGAGGAGCAACAATTGGTGTCGGGTTGCTGATCTATTGGGCAAATCGATATGTAGTTTCTAAACAACAAACAGACTTATAACAAACACTATTTACAAAAA
>JAOZLI010000033.1:0-10519 GCA_029934915.1 Desulfocapsa sp.
CCTGAGGCTGAAGCAGAACCTGAGCCTGAAGTAGAGCCTGAGCCTGAGCCAGTCGCGGTAGAACCGCCTAAACCTGCGCCGCCAAAACCTGCACCTAAGCCGGTACCCAAGCCAAAAGCTACTGCTGTGGCAAAAAGCGACAAGAAGCCTGCAGCCAAAGTAAAAATCGACTCAAGCATCAGGGTACACGTCAGTCTTCTTGACTCTCTTATGACCCTGGCAGGCGAGCTTGTGCTTAGCAGAAATCAACTTCTGCAAACCATCGCCTCAAACGATGTTCGTAATGCTGAAACTGTTGGCCAGCGAATTGACCTTATTACCTCAGAACTCCAGGAAGCAATTATGCTTACCCGGATGCAACCCATCGGCAACGTCTTTGGAAAATTTCCACGAGTGGTTCGGGATTTATCTGGCAAACTCAAAAAACAAATTGAGCTGACCATCGTTGGCAAAGATGTTGAGCTTGATAAAACTATCATTGAATCGATCAATGACCCGCTCACGCACCTGGTTCGAAACTCTGTTGATCACGGCATTGAACTGCCAAACGATAGAGCTGCTGCTGGAAAACCCGCTCAAGGCACAGTTACCTTAAAGGCATACCATGCTGCAGGACAGGTCGTTATTGAAATCACTGATGATGGAAAAGGCCTTGATGGAGATGCTCTCGCCGAAAAGGCAATGGAAAAAGAGTTACTAACCCAGGAGCAAGTTAACTCCATGTCCACCCAGGATAAGGTCAATCTGATTTTTCTCCCTGGATTTTCTATGGCCAAAGAGGTTACAGACGTATCCGGTCGTGGCGTTGGCATGGATGTGGTAAAGACTAACCTTGACCAGTTAGGCGGGCAGGTTGATATTATTTCTGAAATTGGTATGGGAACTACCATTTCTATTAAGCTCCCCCTAACCCTTGCCATCATTCCCTGCCAGATTATCATGACTGGTGGAGAACGATATGCAATTCCTCAGGTGAATCTTGAAGAACTACTCCGAATCCCTGCCTCCCAGGTAAAGGACCGAGTAGAGCGTGTTGGCAACGCAGAGGTCGTACGATTGCGTGGAAACCTTCTCCCGCTCATCCGACTTTCTGATGTTCTCGATATTGAGCGTACGTATCTCGACAAAGACAGTGACGAATATAAAGAGGATCGTAGAGATCGCATTTCTGATCGTCGAGGAAAGGAATTCAACGTTTCTGAAGATCAGCAAAATCAGAATCCTCAAGCTGGCGACAACAGCCGTGAACCTGAGGATCGTCGTATTGCAGCAGCAAGTGCACTCAATATTGTTGTTGTTTCTAATGGTTCCATGAAATATGGACTTATCGTTGACAAACTTCAGGATTCTGAAGAAATCGTTATCAAGCCACTTGGAAAGCACCTGCAATCATGCAAAGGATATGCTGGCGCCACAATTATGGGTGATGGCCGTATCGCACTCATCCTGGATGTGACAAATCTTGCCATCATGGCAGACCTTACGTCCATGGACGGATCTGACAGGGCTGCAGAAGTTGCTCTAGCCGCGGAAGAGATGATTGCTGCTAAGAAAGATAAACAAGCATTGCTCACCTTCCGCAGTTCAGAAACAGAACAGTTTGCGGTACCGCTTAACCAAGTTGAACGTATTGAAAAAATCAAACGCTCTGACATTGAAGAACTTGGCGGCAAACGGGTGATGAAATATCGTGGCGGAAGCCTTTCTCTTATCACCGTTGACGATGTTGCCATGGTTCAACCCATTGCAGACAATGATGACCTGCTCGTTATCGTTTTCAATATTGCTAACCGAATCGTTGGTTTACTTGCCATTGGCCCCATCGATGCACTCCAATTGTCTGTCACCATTGATGACACCACGCTTCATCAAACAGGAATTATGGGATCCACCATAATTGAAGATCAAACCACTATGCTTATAGATATTTTCGAAATCGTCAACACACTCTTTCCCGAGTGGTTTGAAGATCAGGAAGTGTTTGAAGTAGAAGAAGAAGGTGGTTCTGTACCGACGATTCTTATTGCCGAAGATTCTAACTTTTTCAGGACACAGGTCTGTAATTATATGACAGAATCCGGTTACGAAGTTATCGAAGGTGAAGATGGGGCCATTGCCTGGGATCTGCTGCAGGAACATGGCGATGAAATAACCATGGTCGTAACAGACATTGAAATGCCCAACATGAACGGTTTTCAACTCACAGAAACCATACGAAAGGATGCACGTTTTAAAGACATACCGATCATTGCCCTTACAACCCTTGCGGGTGAAGACGATGTAGCCAAGGGCAAAGCCGTGGGAATCGATGAATACCACATCAAGCTCGACAAAGAAAAATTGATGGCCTCTGTTCATCATTATGTAAAGCAGCTGCATTAACGCAAAAATATTAGCGTTACCGGTCACTCAAAATTGCTTGCAAAGTGCTCCTACTGGAGCCATTAGATCTATAATCTGGAGAGAACAGATATGGCGCACAATGAAGAAAAGACAGATAAAAACCTCATCGATCTTGCAACCTTTATGGTTGGAGATGCCCTCTGCGGCATGGATATACTGAAAATTCAGGAAATCAACAAACTGAAAAATATGACCACTGTGCCACAGGCACCAAATTATGTTCTTGGCATTCTGAACCTGCGTGGCCAGATTATAACCAGCATTGACCTTGGAAAAAAGCTTGGCCTTGGTGAAACCAATATCAGTGAAGATCCTAGAAACATCATTGTAAATTCCAAGGGTGAACATATTGGCCTGATGGTTCGTAAAATCAGTGATGTTGTCCAGGCAAACAGAGACAAATTCGAGCCACCACCAGCCAATATGGGTGGGATTCAGGGTGAATTTTTCACCGGAGTATATAAAACTACAGATAAACTTATTGGCATACTTGATGTGGAAAAAGTGCTAAAAATGCAAGAGACTAACTAATGCTCATAGGTAAGAAACTTCGTGTACTTGTAGTTGATGACACCATTGTGTATCGAAAAGCTGTTTCTGATGTACTTTCAGAAATTCCAGGAGTTGAGGTGGTTGGTGTTGCCCATAACGGTCAGATTGCTTTATCAAAAATCGCCACTTTAAAACCGGACATGTTGACCCTTGATATTGAAATGCCGGTCATGAATGGCATAGAACTGCTTGAAAAGTTACAGGCAGATAATTCCAATATTGGCGTAGTTATGGTCTCCACACTCACCACAGATGGTGGAGAAATGACCATGAAAGCACTGGAGCTTGGCGCATTTGATTTTATTCTAAAACCGCAATCTAAAAACCAGGCAGAGGGTAAAAAACAGCTTAAAAGCTCTCTTGTTCCAATAGTCAGGGAGTTTAAGCTCTCAAGGAACGCACCCTCATTGCTCGCAAAAAGAGGGCGGTTTAACAAAACCACCAGTACCGTTCAACGGAAACCATTAAAGCCCTTAAAGAAAGTTGGTGCAACATCTCTCAAACCTAAACAAAAAACTGTTGCCAAAAGGGGAAAATCCGAAATTATTACCATCGGCATATCAACTGGCGGCCCTAATGCTCTTACTCAAATGCTGCCCAGGCTCCCTGGTAATATAGGTGTACCCGTTGTCATCGTGCAACATATGCCACCGGTTTTCACAAAATCGCTGGCTGCCAGCCTTGATGCAAAGTGTGCATTAACTGTCAAGGAGGCAGTTGACAGAGAAACATTGCAAAATAATACTGTCTATATTGCACCTGGCGGAAAACAGATGAAACTTGTGGCCAGTGCAGATGGAACGAACAGACAGATCAAGATCACCAGTGACCCGCCAGAAAATTCCTGCAGACCTTCAGCAGATTATCTTTTTCGTTCTGTTGGTGACTATTACGTCGGTAGAACAACAGCGGTAATTATGACAGGAATGGGATCTGACGGAACTAAAGGCTTGCAGATACTTAACCAGAAGGGAGCTACAATTATTGCACAGGACGAAGCAAGTTGTGTCGTCTTTGGGATGCCAAAAGCCCCCATTGAATCTGGGATAGCTGATGTTATCGCACCTTTAAATAAAATTGCGGACGAGATCGTAAAAACCCTTCGTTAAAAAGGGTTTTTCTCGTAAAACATGCTAAAAATAACTCCTGCAGAACTAAAGAGCGTTGGAAAGTATATACACGATATTTCGGGTATATATCTTGATCCGTCGAAGTCGTATCTTTTTGAGACCAGACTGGGAAGTATCGCTGAAGAGCATGGCTGTGCGTCCTATGCCGATTTGCATAACAAGTCTAAAAGAGATGGTAGCAAACGTATCGAACGTCAGATCATCGATGCTATCTCCACAAATGAAACTCTGTTTTTTCGTGATACTGGCCCCTTTGAACTCCTGAAGAATAAACTCATTCCTGAAATGATCGATGCCAGAGCCCCAAAATCTCCACGCTTAAAAACCAATGTTAAAATCTGGAGTGCGGCCTCATCCACAGGGCAGGAACTTTATTCCGTTGCTATGACCATCAAGGAGTTGATTGGTGCACAGACAGATTCCTACAATTTCAAACTCCTGGGTACAGACATATCAGACAGCGCTGTCAAGCAGGCAAGTTACGGGAAATACAACAAATTTGAAATAGAACGAGGCCTGCCACGCCCAACCCTGCAGAAGCATTTCACGCTCTTTGGAGATTCCTGGAAAATTAAGGATGAAATAAGAGCAATGGTGAATTTCCGCAAACTCAACCTGATGCTCCCCTTTGCCGGAATGGGGAAATTTGACATCATCCTGTGCCGTAATGTTGCAATTTACTTCACCCTTCAGGACAGGAAGAAACTCTTTAATAAATTAGCAGACTGTCTTGCAGATGATGGATTTCTTATTATCGGTTCGACGGAATCACTCACTGGAGTCTGCTCGCGTTTTGCACCGCAAAGACATCTGCGGTCAATTTTTTACCAGAAAAAATAATCGAGGCTCTGCCATGAATGACCTTACAATACTTGTTGTCGATGATGATCCTGTAATCAGGAGACTTCTTGAACAGCGCCTGGGCAAAGAAAATTACGAGGTTTTGCTGGCCGAAGACGGTTATATAGGTAACGAAATTCTGTCAAAAGAACATGTTGATGTGGTTCTCACAGATCTAATGATGCCAGGCGACATTGGCGGAATTGAAGTGCTCGAATTTGCAAAAGAGCTTGAAAGGAATATTGAAGTGATACTCATCACTGCCCATTCTTCTGTGGATACTGCAGTGGAAGCTATGAAAAAGGGAGCTTCCGATTACCTGCAAAAGCCAATCAACTTCACTGAACTTTTCCTGCGACTTGAAAAAATATCAACCATGCGCTCAATCATGCGCAATGCAGAGGATCTGCGTCAGGCAATGGATGTAACTGAGTCCGCAGCCGCCTACACTATCCAGAATCTTGAAATGACAGCAGAAACGCTTCAGAGCAAGCTTGACAAAATTGAAGACACCTTAAATGATGACCAGATGGATCCTGAAACCAAGGTGGCCACATCCAAAGATATTATGAACAATTGGTCTTAATAGCACCTGATTTCATTCAGGTGCCATCATCAGCATGTTCTGTTGATACCCTTTAACATCTGTCATTATAGCATCATCAACCATCGTACCCTCAAATGTCGCACCACTGAGATTGGCCTTTGTTAAGTTTGCCTTATACAAATCTGCCCCAGTGAGTTCTGCTCCCGTAAGATCGACATTTGTTAAGTTGGCCTGCTTCAAATTTGCATCTTCCAAATCAGCATCAACGAGCACCGCATCGGTTAAATTCGCGCCCTCAAGATCTGCAGAGTCCAGATTCTCACCTGTAAGATTGACTCCAACGAGGTTACAGCCGTAGCACTTATTGTCATCCAACAGCCTCTCAAGATTTCTCAATATCTCTTCAGAAAGAACCGGTGCTTCTAGCGCAGCAATTACCTCATTTACAATCTCTACATTTTCAACAACGGTTTCTTCTGCGACTATTTCTTCTACAACAGTCTCTGTAGTACCTTTTTCAACTTCTAATTGTTCTGACTTGTCTTCCACTACCATATTTTCTTCTTGAACACTTTCCAATTCCGATTCTACATCCTGCTCTTTTACATCTCCAATCATGATTCGTGTCGGTTCAGTGGCTGTTACGCTTTCATTCATAATACGAACAGTATTGATAGCAGGCAGCATTTTAGAATCAGGTGCCACACTCTTGTTTTGAACCACTTCTTTGTAGGTTTCATCCTGAAGCACTGGCGGCAGATTTTCAGCTTCACTAGCTAACGCTGTTACTTCATTATTTTCTTCAGTTACTAAAGTCGCAGCATCTGTCTTCTGTTTCTTCTCGTCATCAAGAATCGTTACTTTATCCGTCTGTGGATTGCTTTTAGGTTCTGTCTTATCAGCAACAGTAAACTCTTGCTCTACCTCACCCGTATCTGATACTGTATCCTGGTTTTGTTCAACTTCCCCATAACCTCCATCTTGAACCATTGGCTCAGGGTCATTACCTTCAACAGCCACAAGCTCTGGTACAGGAGCAATTTCTTTCTTCTCTTCATCAAGAATAGTCAAGTCTTCAGTCTGTGGATTCCTCTTGGGTTTTTCGGTATCATCAACATACACCTTTTGTTCTACATCACTTATATCATCAGCCGCATAAGGAGTTGTTTCTACCATTTTACCTTCGAGCAATGTACCGCTCATATAGGCTCCAGCAAAGGAGGTTCCCGTAAGATTTGCACCACGCAAATCTGCCCCTCCAAGATCAGCCCCTCCAAATTGCGCTTCCTGCAAATTGGCACGCCTGAGATTCGCACCAGACAGATTTGCTAAATACATTTTTGCTCTTGTTAAATCAGCACCTTCAAGATTTGCCCCTGAAAGATCAAATCGATTTAATTCTGCTCCACTGAGGTTACACTGAGGACAGCTGTTCTTTTCCAAAAGAATTTCAACATTTGATAGAACTTCTGCAGAGGCCTGCAGTTCACCACTTACAGCTGCTGTAATAATTGAATTTAAAACAAAAAAAGTAAGTCCAGCAACATAATGTACTTTAGAGACGAACATGGATACTCCCGTTCATACGAGGTTAATAGTATTATTTTAATTTATACAAAAATCAATAAATATACTCCATCTGACAAAAAAGAGTCAAGATACTTCAAAAAATTCTAAAATTCATTACTAACGATACTGGTGAATAATTATCACTAACCATTCCATTACAAATTGAATTCAGAAATATCTTGACTCTCTAGAAAATAAGGGTATTTTAGTGAAAAATAAAGTGTTGCATAGTTGTCGCGCAACACTTTAGCAACACATATTTACACATTAGTTTTAGGATGTTACGTGTTATTTAACTTTTGGCCAACATTCAGATTGAATGAGGCCTCATTTATAAAGGTGGTATTCACCACAAATAACCACCGGCCCATTTGAACACAGCAACGTGTTTCAAGTATCAGGAGGAGTAGAATGAACATAAAAGAGTTGGAAAAGGAACAAAATGAAGGTGTGGATACACTGCCCTCAGAAGAACGCCGTAAATTCCTGCAAATAGGACTGACGGTCACAGGCGTCTTCCTCGGAGGCACCGTATTATCGCTGGCTTCTGTAAAAAATGCCAAAGGAAGTGCAACCAATGTTGGATCGCTTCTTCCAGTAGAAGGGCAATACCCTTACACCAAACATTACAGCATGGCCATACGTCAGAACCATTGCGTAGGATGTGAAAAATGTATGGAAGCCTGCGTAGAAACAAACCATGTCCCTACCGGTCATGGTGCATGGCGCACAAAAATCCAGGAACGCGTAACTACTGTTGATGGCGTAGAAAAGCAGGAATTCAGACCAATATTGTGTAACCATTGTAACCGACCCCCATGTGTTCGTGTCTGTCCGACAAAAGCCACATACAAGGACCCAGAAACAGGCATCGTGAAAATGGATTACAGCAAATGTATTGGATGCACAACCTGTATGGCTGCATGTCCTTACAATGCCAGGTATTTCAACCACGATAAATATGCCATCGACAAGTGTAACTTCTGCCTTGATACAAGACTTGCTGCTGGTGAGAAAGAGACAGCATGTGCTGCAGCCTGTCCTGCAAATGTACGTGTATTTGGCGACTTAAAAGATACGAGCAGTGATGTATATAAAGTGCTTCATGAACCTGACAATAAAATCTGGGTACTGAGACCGGAAACTGGTGCATTGCCAAATATTTACTATACCAATGCATAAAATACGCGTTCACAGGAAAATACAACAACGCGGTTACTCACCATATTCCGGATAGATTTAGGAGATTATACAAATGAATAAAAATTTCGCTATGGCGCTCGGTGCTTCCATACTAACCGGCAGCTTCCTGCTGGTCAGTCAGGCAACAGCGACAGAAGATTATGATGCAAAAGCCTTTGGACCAGAAAGCCCCATCGTTTGGGACACACCTACAAAAGTAACCTTTACACACAGTACACATACTGAAGATTTAGGCCTGGAGTGCAGCGAATGTCACGATGACATTTTTGCCATGCAGCGTGGTGTTGCAGAAAGAACAGGCAAACTGACCATGGCCTCTCTGGCAGAAGGCCAGTTTTGCGGAGCATGCCATGATGGTGACACAGCTTTTGCATCTGACACCAATTGTTCTGCCTGCCATGTTGCACCCGCAGCTGAAATAACCTGGGACGATCCCACCCTTGTTGTTTTTGGACACAACATGCATGTTGAAGATTTAGGACTTGAATGCAGTGAATGTCATGATTCCATCTTCACCATGAAGAGTGGTGCTGCAACCGATAGCGGTACCTTTACCATGGCTGCATTTGCAGAAGGTAAATATTGTGGAGCCTGTCACGATGGAGATGCTGCTTTTTCTGCAAACTCAGACTGTGGCACATGCCACACCTTGCCAAACGATCCCGAGCCCATGCTCTGGTCCAAACCTGTTAAGGCTGTTGTTTTCTATCATAACACCCACGTTGAAGAATATGGCCTTGATTGCGAATCCTGTCACGATGGAACTTTTGCCATGAAGAAGGGTGCTGCAGAGCATGCAGACGATTTCACCATGGAAGCTTTGTATGCCGGTAAATACTGTGGAAAATGTCACGATGGCGACACCGCATTTGCCTCTAACACCCTGTGCAACAGTTGTCACATTGGCGTAAAAGGATACAACAGAATGACTGGTGAGACTTCTCATGCCGATGGACATGGCGATGAGCATAGCGGTCATTAAAAGTCAGTAGTGACAAATTACTAATTCTTGAAAAACTCAGGCAAAGCGCCTGATACAATACTTGTGCAGGAGATCACAATGGACAAAAACGCGTTAGTAGATATGTTTGCCCAGACTGAGGATACCAGTCTGGCAACTCCCGGTATGAACCGGGCTACAATTATTTTTCTTATACTCATCGTTTTGGGCTTAGGCTGCGGTGTATTATCATTTATATTCGGACATCCAGCAATTTACAACACCTCACGTGAGTCTCCGTGGGGCATACTGATTGCGACCTATGCTTTCTGGGCTATCACTTCAACTGGACTTTGCATATACGCTGCTATTTCACACCTTTTTGGTGGAACCAAAATGGCAATCGTCAGCAACCGTATGGTATGGATGTCCATCGTTTGCATTATGGGTGCTTTCGCCACCATTGGTGTGGAAATTGCCAGCCCTCACAGAATGATCATTTACAATATTCTTTCCCCCAACCCAACATCTAATATCTGGTGGATGGGTACTCTGTATGGTTTGGCTGTTGGTTGTATGATCGTTGAATTTTTTGGTATTGTGAGTGGAATGGCTCGCATTGCAGTTGTTCTTGGAACTGCAGGTGCTATAGCCGAGGTCCTGGCAAACAGCTGCCTTGGTGGGGTTTTTGCTACACTTCCAAGTCGTCCTTATTGGTATGGTGGACAGCTTCCCATCTATTTTCTGACAGCTGCTTTTCTTTCGGGTGCCTGTGCAACAATTCTTTTCAACTGGCTTGCATTCAGAATTCGTGGTGCCGAGATGAACGATGCTGTTAAAAGTGCCATGAAAAGTGCAGGAAAAGCAATGACGATGGTTCTTATTCTCTACTCTGTCGCGACTTTCTGGCGTTTAATCATGTACTACGTTGGTGGTGCTGAGCTTGGTCGATTGGCTGCAGGTGCGCTTATCAATGGACCGTTATCGGTCAACTTCTGGGTTATTGAAGTTACTATCGGTCTAATTATTCCACTGTTACTTCTTATTCTTTCCCGTCTTTCGAATGTAGGTATGATGGCATTTGCAGGATTACTTGTACTTATTGGACAATTCGCAGCACGCTATGACCTTATCGTTGCTGGCTTGATGGTTCCCGCTGACCTTGGCTGGGACAATGTTGCTACCTACGGTGGTTACTATCCATCATTCTTTGAGTGGGGTGTAATTGTTGGAAGTATTAGTGTTGTCTGTTTTGGTTTTCTTTTAGGTGAACGTGTATTTGGTAAAGTATTCACTCAGAAAGAACATTAAACAAAGGCATTATGCGAAAAAAAA
>JAOZLI010000033.1:10619-15001 GCA_029934915.1 Desulfocapsa sp.
TAAATATCATGGCATCACCCCAAAAAACAATTTCTGAAGTAGAAACTTCCAGTAATTTACACCCAGCAGGAACCGGCAATGAGCTTTTTCATGCCATACAAGATCCGGTTCTGGTAGTTACTCCTGGAGGTATCATACTTGATGCCAACAATGCGGCGATGACAGCTGCCCAAAAAGAACGATCTGAAATCATAGGAAAAGGTATTTGTACAATCATCCATGGTGGCCGCCTACCTCACATTGAATGTCCCCTCGAAGAATTTCTTCGAACGAAATCACCCAGGGTTGAAGAGACAACTCTTCCAGGTTTGCATGGTGAATATCTACTGACTATTTCACCAGTAAAAGAAAAATATGACATTGTAGAAAAAATTCTCCTTGTTGCAAGAGAACTGACCAGTGATGAAATGCGTAAGGCTGATTCCATCCGTACTGCTCAAATGGCTGCCATTGGTGAACTTGCTGCAGGTGTTGCTCACGAAGTGAATAACCCTATAACTGGTATTATAAATTTTGCTCAACTCCTACTTGACGACAGTGAGAAAGACTCCTTACAAGCTGAATTACTCGACAGAATAGTTAAAGAAGGAGAACGTGTTGCACTCATCATTAAAAATCTTCTCTCCTTTGCAAGAGAAAGCGACAAAGCCAACGAGCCTGTTCAAATAGAAGAAGTAATGCAAAACAGCCTCGCACTTGTTCAGCATCAATTCAAAAAAGATGGCATTCAAATAATCAAAAACAAAGGCTCCGACTCCGATGCCCCCTGCCATATTTACGGTAATTTCACACAACTCCAGCAGGTCATTCTGAATATTTTCAGCAATGCCCGCTTTGCTTTAAACGAACGATATAGCGGTGGCGACCCAAATAAGAAAATAGAGCTTTCCTGTTCTCACTTTACAGAGGAAACAGGAAATGAGGCTATTCGAATTACCATAATGGATACAGGTACAGGTATACCTCAGTCTCTTTTGAGCCGACTTTTCGACCCTTTTTTCACCACAAAGCCTGCAGGAAAAGGTACTGGCCTTGGGCTTAGTATCAGTTATGGAATCATAAAAGATCACGGTGGCACTATAAAAGTAGACTCCATCGTGCATAAATACACTAAAATGATAATCGAGCTTCCGGTTATTAAGCAATAATATGAACGAGCAATCAATAACTGACAAAGATGCCACAATTCTCATTGTTGATGATGAGGCCTCCATCCGTTTAACCTTCGAGATGTTTCTGGCAAGAGAAGGATATGGACCAATTGTAACTGCATCCACTCTTGCTGAAGCCATTGAGGCCATTAAAACCCACACTTTTGATCTTATTATCAGCGACATAGTCCTTGAAGGTGAGCGTGGAACGGATCTGCTTCGTAAAATTCGAGAAACTGGCATTGAGTGTCCGGTTGTAATGGTAACCGGTTTCCCTAATCTTGAAACCGCTGCCGAGGCCGTACGTTATGGTGCTTTCGATTATATTTCAAAACCCGTCAACAAGGAAACCCTGCTCAAATTTGTTCGGCAGGCTCTAATTCACAGACAACTGGAAAATGAAAAGATACAGCTTCAGCAAGAAAATGAAAAATTCAAGCGGCACCTGGAGGCTATTTTCAGCTCAGTGAGTGATGCTATTATCACCATTGATAACCAAATGAATATTATCCAGTTAAATGATAAAGCACGATTATGGCTCAACATTTCAAAAGATGCCTCTCAAGAGACTCTCAACCTTGAGTCCTATCCAAGTGAGATGGGTAAAGCATGTTTACAGGATGCGAAGCAAGTTCTTTCAAATCATCAAGAGGTTTGCGAACACCAGGTTGAATGCAGAAAGCCTGACGGCAATATTCGTATCATCAGTTTAAACGCCGCCCCCCTTGAAGACGGGCATGATGAATTTAACGGAGTCGTTATTGTCGCACGTGATATTACCCTTCCCGCTCCTATTACAGAAGGAAATACCAGAAACAAATTCCATGGATATGTAGGGTCCAGTCAGGTCATGCAAAATGTCTACAACCTGATAGAAAATGTTGGCAAGGTAGATACTGCTGTTCTAGTCACTGGAGAATCTGGAACAGGGAAAGAGCTTGCTGCTGAAGCCCTGCACGCCGAAAGTGGCCGCAGCGATATGCCTCTAGTAAAAATCGATTGCGCTGCCATGCCCGAAGAATTATTGGAAAGTGAACTTTTTGGACACATCAAAGGTGCCTTCACTGGTGCTGACAGAGATAGGGAGGGAAGACTGTTAGTTGCCAATGGAGGAACACTGTTTCTTGATGAAATCGGTGATATTTCTCCTCGCATGCAGCTACGCCTTCTCCGTTTTCTCCAGGAAAGAACCTTTACTCCACTTGGTCGAGACACTCCAGTTCATGTTGATGTTAGAATTATTGCAGCCACAAATGCTGACTTCACAAAAAAAGTTCAAGACGGTAGCTTTCGAGAAGATTTATACTACAGATTAAAAGTAGTAGAGATTAAGCTCCCTCCCCTGCGCGAACGAAAAGGTGGTATCCCCATACTAGTTCACCACTTTCTCTCTCTTTTCCGTGAACAACTCGGTCGTAATATTCATCGTATCTCTGATCAGGCTATGGAGTTACTGGCAAACTACTCCTGGCCAGGAAATGTTCGGGAGTTACGTCATATGATAGAAAGAGCTTGTGTCCTCTGTGATGGCCCCACTCTTTCTGTGGATCACTTCCCTTCTGAAATCCGCAATGCTCCTAAGAAATCAATTGGTCATGACACAATACCCTCTTCTTCCTCATACACCATTGGGGCCCTTCCCCCCTATATTAGTGAAGAAGACGAAATTATAGATATACTAAAACGTGCTCGTGGCAACAAATCAAAAGCTGCACGTATGCTAAAAATTGATCGTTCAACCCTCTATCGAAAAATGCAGCGTTTTGGCATTGCCAGCGATATTGCCAGCCCCACATCCAAACAGTAAGACCGTTGCGTTTGTGTTGCACGCAGCATAAACGCAACACCAAAACTCCTTTCGCAACAGTTTTGCACCACCCCTCCGTCACATTCAATTAAAGCGCCAACTGCTACAGAACGCTACTACGCATATCAACATTTATTATATTTTAAGGTAGTTACCCACCTCCCCCCTCTTTTTTCTTTACAATTATCATTTTCTGGCATCATTTATGCGAATGAAGAGACAAAGAAAGCAACCCTAATCAACCAGGAGCAGAGAATGAATAACTCAACTACTAAATCAAGAGACATCGCCCAAACAACAACAGCTAGCACAACTCACGAAATCAGCAAAGTAAGTGCCGCAGTTATGACAATTTCTGCAGCAAGTATCGGATGCTGGGCGCTAGCGTGTTTATTTGCCGGCACAGTTAGTAGTGGTGGCCCCTTAGGTCTTGTCAGTTCTCTTGTTACAACAATTACCGGATAATTAATTAGCCTAATATATTCTTATACAATACCGAGGCAGCCTAAATGGAAGAAATAGCAATATGTAAAACGAAGAGCAAGGTGACCACCACCGTTCACGCAATCGAACACACAGACAGCGAACTCTACAAGGTTGGCATGTACACAACTGCTGCCTTCGCTGTTGGAGTCGGAGCGTGGGCCATGATATGTCTTTCCAGCGGCATCCTTGAAAACGGAAGCCCCATTGACTTACTCAAGAATCTCTTCCAGGCCATCACAGGCGCATAAAAACCCCAGGGAGGCAATACCATGAAAGACACCATCCTTACAAATCAAGTAAAGACCAGAACACAAATTGACGCAGCCGGTGAGATTTCAAGAGTTGCTGCCTCTGCCATAGGAATTAGCTCTGGTGTTATCGGTATCTGGGCTGTTGCCTCCGTTATTGCTGGCATATCCACCAGCGGTGGACCAATTGAACTTATAAACAACTTATTTAAAGCAATTATTGGCTAATTAAAAAAACCATCTTACACAAAAAAGGGGAATCACCATGATCAACGCAGAAAACATCAAACAAAAAACAGAAGTAACCGTTCACGAAGCCGTTAACACTGATAGTGAACTCTATAAAGTTGGAGCGGTTGTCACTGCAGCATTTGCTGGCGGTGTTGGCCTCTGGGCAGTTGTCTGTCTTTCCAGTGCTGTTCTGTCTGAAGGTCCTGTTGCACTTGTGAATAACCTCTTTGGAGCCGTATCTGGAACAATGTAACACTCAGCTTTCTTCCCCTTCCTGCAAAAGCCGAATAGATTTTTTTCTATTCGGCTTTTGACTTTTCTCCTCAAAAAACGTATATATCCCTTCTCGTATCATTAATTTACCACGCATTACAACAACTACCCAGGATCACACACTTTAGGGTTCATTCAACAACAACTTCCTATTCTGAGGCGCAATATAAACATTTAGAAAAACGT
>JAOZLI010000206.1 GCA_029934915.1 Desulfocapsa sp.
GCCTACGCTTTACGAGAGCGTCGCTCTACCAACTGAGCTATGTCGGCTGTTTTTTTGCAACTGTTCCTGAAAATAGCAAGGTAACCTGTCAAAGTCAATTATTAATGCAACAACTTTCTATTCTTATTCCACTGCTTCTTTTACTTGTAAGCTGTTCTTCAGAACCTGAAAAACAGGAAGAGGCCAGTACGAGCAAGGGCTGCATCAACTGCCATGCCATGCAACTTGATCCTGCCCATGATTTTGACTGTACAGAATGTCATAACGGGAATAATGAAGTAAATGTCAAAGATCAGGGACATGCTGGCCTTATCGCTCAACCTGCCCATCCCGATGCTATGGCAAACAGTTGCGGCAGGTGCCACGATGCTATAGTTAATGATGCGTCCCATTCACTCCATTTTACCTTAGCAAATAAAATAAATCTGGTACGTTTTGCCTTTGGCGCACAGGAGGAGCTTGCAGATCTTACTCAAATCCCCATTACTGAATCACCGGAAACAATCCTGGCTCTTAGTGATGACCTTCTCCGCAGGCGCTGTCTGCGTTGCCATGTATATTATTCTGGTGACAGGTACCCGGCAGTTGCTCGCGGTACTGGTTGTGCCAGCTGTCACCTCTCATTTTATAAAGGAAAACTAGTCTCTCATTCCTTTGTAAAAACGCCAAAAGACCAACAGTGTTTACAATGTCATTATGGGAACTTTGTCGGTTACGACTACCATGGACGTTTTGAGCATGATATGAACGACGAATATCGTACCCCTTACACAACCACCAATGACTATTTTCGACCCTTTGGCGTGGAATACCATCCATTACAGGCGGACATTCATCAAGTGGCTGGACTTGTTTGTATTGATTGCCATTTTGGTGCCGAGCTTATGAACCGTGAAAAATCAACTCTGGATTGCGCTTCCTGCCATGCAGAAGAACGGTTACAGGCCGAACTACCTGGAAATATAACAAGAAAAAAAGACCATTATTTCCTTTTTTCTAAAGGGGATCAGAAAGAACATAGAGTGGTGCTGATGCAGCATCCTGCCCATGAGAAATACAGGGACACTGCTGACTGCCAGGTCTGTCATGCACAATGGTCCTACAACGATAACGAAACCCACTTGTTACGCAGTGACATGGATGAATACGATGACTTCTCCAGATTAACGGTTCAGGGAAGTTTCGAGATCGAAAAAATGCTAACAAACAATCTTGACTTTGATGCTGAGGAGCTTGATCCTGTGATGACAGATAAAATCAGCGGAGAAAGCTCCCCCGGGCTCTGGCATAAAGGCTATCTGACCAGACGTTGGGAAAACGTAGCAATTGGACGTGATCAGTCAGGCAGATTACAGGTTATGCGCCCTATTCTTGATTTACACCTCTCCTGGCTCGATGAAGACGAAGAAGTTCGCTTTGATGCAGTAAAACCGACAAACACAAAAAACGGCGGTATGTTGCCTTATATTCCGCACACAACTGGCAAGGCCGGTCTTTTTTATGAAGATCGCATACGACAATTCCTACGTTCCGAGCAGGAAAGCAAACAGTAAACGAAAAGATGCTATTACAAAAAACAATCCCTCTTACCATTATCTTGCTTACCCTTGTTCTCAATACCGTTATCATTGAGGGGCAAGTGCTGGCCGCCCAGACCAAAAAAGTTGGCACGCAACGTCCCTACGTTATAGATAATCGCAAATATTATCCTCTCCCCTCTTCTGAAGGCTTTGTGGAACACGGAATTGCATCATGGTACGGAGAGGACTTTCATGGCAGGTCCACTTCAAACGGAGAGACCTATAATATGCACGATATTACAGCTGCTCATAAGCTCCTGCCCATGCATACCATGCTACTGGTGCAAAACCTTGATAATGGCCGCCAAACCATTGTTCGGGTAAATGACCGCGGTCCCTTTGTACAGGGCAGGATTATTGATCTCAGCTTTGGATCAGCCAAGAAAGTTGGTCTGGTTAACGCTGGAACTGCCAGGGTGAAGATCACTGCGCTTGGCGAGGTAAACAAGAAACAAAACAGAGGAAGATACACATTTAAGAAACACGTAAATTTACAAACTGGAGAATATTTCGTTCAAATTGGCGCCTTTCTAAAAAGATATAATGCGAATGAACTCCGGGATAAATTTCTTGTTTCGGGCCATAAAACAGTGCTTAGTATGCAGGAAGTAAAAGGAGAAATTTTTTACAGAGTGCAGGTATATGTTGGACAAACTCTTGCGGGGGCGCGCAGGAGCGAAAGGGCGTTACTGGATAAGGGGTATAACGGAGCGTTTATTATTGCACGTTAGCTTTAAAAAGTCATAAAGTCCATAATAGTTGAAAGTTTTAAAGTGCAGTCTGGCAGCGTAGCTGCAGAGTTACACACTTTACAACTTTGAACTAGCTACTTTTAACTTGCGGGCTTGCCCGCACCTTCGATACAAATTCAAAAAGTTTTGCATGATCTTTTATGCCAGGCTCTATCTCCACACCGGAGTTCACATCCACCCCAAAGGGCTGAACCTGCTTTAGTGCTTCTTCAATATTTCCAGGGTCAAGACCACCAGCTAAAATCATGGGACGTTGCAGATTCAGGCGTTTAATTATGGACCAGTCAAATGTTTCGCCGGTGCCTCCTGCATTTCCTTTTACATAGGTATCCAGGAGATATCCGTGAATCACCTTGGCATAGGGATCAAATTCTTCACGCGTACTCTCCTCGCTTACACGAAAGGCCTTCACAACACGACAGGGAGAAACAAAACGCTCTATACGTTCACAATATTTGGGATCTTCACTGCCATGCAACTGCGCATGAGAAAGACCACAATACTCAACAATTTCTTCTACTTCTTCCCGCCTACGATTAACAAAAACACCTACACAATCAGTGAAAGGGGGCATTTTCGCAACTACAGATCTTACAAAATCAGGATCCACATTCCGCGGGCTTTTCCGGTAGAAGATAAAACCCAGTGCATCAAGGCCTGCTTCAACCCCCGCCTCAACATCCTTTTCTCGTGTCAGCCCACACATCTTTATGCGTGTTCTTGCTGGGATCTTCATGTCGCAATTCCTCGCATTCCCTGAAGACTGTTCCCGCCATTTGCACCACGCATAAGTGTTTCTCCGATCAAGGCCGCTGTCACACCAGCGTCCTGTAATCGTTGAATATCATCTGCCGTTTTCAGGCCAGACTCACCCACCACCGCAATATCATCCGGAATCATTTTCTTTAATCTGAAAGTTGTGCCCGTATCCATGGAGAAATCCTTCAGATTACGGTTATTGACTCCAATTAAATTGGCCTGCGTCTTCAGTACTGTCTCAAGTTCTTTTTCATCATGTACTTCGACAAGGCAATCGATAGTATACTCCGCTGCCTGATCCTGAAAGTCTTGTAATTGATGAATATCGAGAATTGAGGCCATAAGCAAAATAGCATCAGCTCCACAGACATGCGCTTCTTCTATTTGCAGAGGATCAATGATAAACTCTTTACGAAGTACAGGAAGCGAGACTGTTTCTCTTGCCTGGAGGAGATAGACCAATGAGCCTTGAAAAAAATCAACATCGGTCAACACTGATAAGGCCTGTGCACCGTTTTTTTCGTAATCCCGGGCAATCTGTACAGGATTAAAATCGGGACAGATCAAGCCCTTGGAAGGAGATGCTTTTTTGGCTTCAGCAATTATCGCAACTCCGGGGTAATCGAGGAGAGCTTGCCGAAATCCACGTGGAGGGACGATCTCTTTTGCATCGTAGGGTGCTGGGACATGAATCCCCTTGCTTTTAAGCAGGGCAACTTCTTCTTTTTTTCGTGCAACAATCGTATCGAGAATATGGGCCATTACAAAGAACTCTATTTGTTTTGAGTAAGTGAGACAAGCTGATCAAGTTTTTCCAGTGCTTTCCCGGAATCAATTACTTCTGCAGCCTTTGCAACTCCGGCCTTCAAATCCGCACATAGGCCAGCTGCCATAAGTGCAGCACCACTGTTTAACAGGACCATATCCCGTTTGGGACCGGATTCTCCGCCAAGTACGGCTCGCATCTGTTCTGCGGACTCTGCAGCATCGGCACCACCCTTTAACTGTGCCAGTTCTGCACGCTCAAGACCAACATCTTCAGGACTTACACTGTAGCAGCTCACCTTGCCATTGTTTAACTCGGCAACCTTGGTGACGCCGGTTACTGTTAGTTCATCAAGGTTTCCGGCGCCATGTACGACCAGCGCACGCTTAGAACCCAATTTACCAAGAACCTGAGCCAGAGGTTCAATAAGTTCCTCAGCAAAAACTCCAAGAACCTGAACATTGGCACCAGCTGGATTAGTCAGAGGACCAAGGATATTAAAGATGGTTCTAATCCCCATCTCTTTTCGTGGACCAATGGCATGCTTCATCGCACCATGAAGCGCAGGAGCAAAAAGAAATCCAATTCCGATCTCCCGTACACATTTCCCAACTTCCTCAGGACTTATATCCAAAGAGACTCCTGCAGCTTCGAGTACATCGGCACTTCCACAATTACTGGAAATAGACCGATTACCATGCTTTGCCACCGGAAGTCCTGCACCAGCCACAACAAAAGCGGTTGTGGTAGAAACGTTAAACGTTCCCGAACCATCACCACCGGTTCCACAGGTATCAACAAGGACATCACCCTTTTCAAGATCAACACCCGTGGCGATGGACGTTGCCTTTTCACGCATAACACGAACGGCGCCGCTTATTTCATCAACGGTTTCGCCTTTCATACGAAGAGCAGTAATAAAAGAGCCAATTTGCGCAGGAGTTGCCTCGCCACCCATTATCTCATTCATTACATCGATCATCTCAGCTTCGACGAGATCTTCCTGTTGTACAACTTTGGC
>JAOZLI010000207.1:0-2267 GCA_029934915.1 Desulfocapsa sp.
GATTGTAGAGTGTTGCGAACTCAGTAAAATCACCCGAACAAAGGGTACAAGCGCCCGCAGGGGCGGGCATCCTCCCATTCCATTTTGTATTGACCTGAGCTTTGATGGTAATCAGATTTTTAAATGAACGCGATGCATGAAGCGTATAGTTGTGCGATTCAGCAGTTAATGCATCCCACTCTTCCTGTTGACGACTCAATAAATACATTATAGTATCAATGTTATGGTACCTATTGTCACATTCATAGGCTGGCACGACAGCGGCAAAACCACATTGGCCTCATCGGTGGTAAAACACCTGAAGCAAAGTGGGTATAGCGTTGCTGTGATCAAGTCGACCAAGGAGAAAGGCATCCAGTTTGATACGCCCGGAACCGATACTCATACGCATACGCAGGCTGGCGCCGATGCCGTCCTGTTGGTTGCTCCAGATCAGATGGTGATGTTGAGTCGAAAACGGGATGAATCCTTAATCAGCCTTGCTCATCGGTATTTTCCGGATGTTGATATTGTGATTGGCGAGGGTTTTAAAAATGCGCGTCACGTTGCCAAGATTGAGGTGTTTCGCAATAGTGAACAACTCCTGCGGGATCAGGTTACCGGGGTGATTGCTGTAGCCAGTGACGAGCAGATCAGTGGCGATTATATCTTTCGTCTGGATGAGGCCGCCGAGCTTGCATCTTTTATCGAAAAACGTTTTCTAGTAAGTAGCGCGAAGACATCCGGTCACACCACGCTTCTGATAAACGGAGAGCGGGTGGTGATGAAAGATTTTGTCCAGGATGCCCTGGCAGGCAGTATCGAAGGTTTTGTGAATTCGCTGAAACTTGGAGAAAAAAACAAAAATATCCGCACATTGGATCTCCGTATCAACCTTTCAAAAACGTAAACGCCATGAAAAAAACCATTCTTCCAATTCTCTTAGCCTTAAGTCTTCTTCTGCCCGTTGCTGCTTCTGCGGCAGAGTCTATTACGGTGGCTTCAACTGTTTCTACCCAAAACTCAGGCTTGCTGGATTATATTTTACCGATTTTTAAGGCAGACAGTGGAGTAGAGGTGAAGATTATTGCGCTGGACACCGGTGCTGCCCTGGAACTTGGCCAGAAGGGAGAGGTAGATGCTGTTTTGGTTCATGATGAAGATCTTGAAAAACAGCTGGTTGAAGAAGGATATTTTATAGACCGTGAAGAAGTCATGTATAATGATTTTGTAATCCTGGGGCCTAAAAACGATCCTGCTGGGGTCAAAGCCACAAAACTGGCCACGGATGCATTTAAAAAGATTCGTGCAGCTCAGGCAAATTTTGTGTCACGGGGGGATAATTCGGATGCCAATATGCGGGAAAACAGGCTTTGGGCAGGTACAGGAAGGATGCCTACAAGAAGTAACAAATGGTATTTTTCTACAGGGAAGGGGCAGGCAGAATGTATTCGGATTGCTGCAGAAAAACAGGCCTATACTCTCACAGGCCGTGGAACCTGGCTGGCCATGGAAAATCAGGCCACTCTCGAGTTAAACATTGTTCTTGAGGGAGATTCTGCTCTTTTTAATCAGTACGGTGTGATGATCGTTAACCCTGCTAAACATAAGGATGTAGATTATCGTTTAGCCATGAATTTTGTTATCTGGCTAACTTCCCCCAAAGGACAACAGGCTATTGGAGAATTTGAAGATAGTAAGGGAAATGTTCTTTTTACTCCCAATGCCAGATAACTATTTAGTATGATACTGCAACATCAGCTAGTGTTTTCATTTTGTGGCCGGATGACGAAAAAAAATTCGCCATAATCTTGATTTGCTGGCAGAATATTGTTCCTCTGCACCGGATGAGAAAACCCTGGTAATACTCACAAAAATTCGTAATACATCAAAACTTTGTACAAATCCTTGTGCAGTTGAAATGGACTCTTTGCTAATTAAGCAGGAGTTTAGCCATAAAGAGATGACTGATCATGTCTTGATGATGAAAAAAATGCTACCGAACACCAGCTTTTCGTTTAATGATGTTTCCGTTGATTTTCCCCCCCAAAAAAACAGTGCAATAATCAGCAGTACCCTCGCATTGCATGGTGAAACGAAAAGTCAACGTTTCACCGATGCCTATGAAATGGAAATTTCTACAGTCAAGGTTGATGGAAATTGGCTTTTTTCTTCTTTTGCCATCGTGGAGTTTATGGAAAAATAATAAGGATCGGCAAGAAATAACTCGGGAAATTTCCGTGGTAAAAGTGCTGCATATTCAGTCGATGTTCTATTTTAAATGTGAT
>JAOZLI010000207.1:2367-4868 GCA_029934915.1 Desulfocapsa sp.
TTAAATGTGATTTTATTCCTGTAATCACTTGAATCAATGCTAAATTTGTGCATACTTGAGGGAAGTTGTATTCTTTTTGTAGCTTGTTCTTATTTTCTTCAAATAACATACGTTGTATTTATAGTGGGTTACTTGTATATTCGGGCTGAGAAAGGTTCTTGTTTGTTCGTTGGGCAAGCCCTTCGTGCAGGACAGTGTCTTCGCTTAAATTTTTTGCCAAATTCCAAGACAAACGATCCCTAAAAGGAGGGAAGTGCATGGCTTCAGAGGAATACTCGTATGATGTGGTGAAAGGGTTTACCTTTTCCGCAATGCTCTGGGGGGTGGTGACAATTGTGGTTGGATTGCTTATTTCCAGCCAGATGGTTTATCCTGATCTTAACATTGGACCGTATCTGACCTATGGTCGCCTGCGTCCCCTGCATATCAATGCCGGAGCTATAGGCTTTGGCATGGGAGCCTTTACTGCTGGATTTTATTACATTACGCAGCGATTGACCGGAACACCCATTGCCTTTCCAAAACTCGCCCGAATTCATCTGTGGCTCTTTAACCTGGCCATTGTCCTTGCTGCACTTTCACTGCTTGCTGGTATGAACACCACCAAAGAGTATGCGGAACTGGAGTGGCCGCTGGATATCGTTGTTGTGATTATCTGGGTTATGTTTCTTGTCAACATCATGGCAACCATCTTCAAACGGAAACATCTGCATCTCTATGTTTCTCTCTGGTATATTATTGCCACCCTGTTTGCCGTGGCAATTCTCTATGTCGTAAACAACCTTGCTATTCCAGTGAGCTGGGATAAGTCCTATTCTATTTTTGCCGGTGTCAACGACGCCAATGTGGAGTGGTGGTACGGACATAATGCGGTGGGTTTTATTTTCACCACCCCGGTTCTTGCCATGTTTTATTATTTCTTTCCTAAAACTGTCAATTTGCCGATTTACAGTCACAGGCTCTCCATCGTTTCTTTCTGGAGTCTGATCTTTGCCTATCTCTGGACAGGTGCCCATCATCTGATTTACACCCCGGTCCCTGACTGGATACAAACTCTGGCCATGGCCTTTACCATCTTTCTTATTGCACCTTCCTGGGGCTCTGTCATTAACGGCTATTATACCATGAACGGGAACTGGGATCGTATGCGGAGCAACTACCTGGTGAAATTCTTTATCGTTGGGATAACCTTTTATGGTTTGCAGACCGTACAGGGACCAACTCAGGGACTTCGTAGTCTCAGCGCCCTTGTTCACTATACTGATTACGTGCCGGGACATGTACATATGGGAACCATGGGCTGGTTTGCCATGACTCTTTGTGCCTCGGTCTATTATATGGTCACGCAGATGTATAGGACTGAAATCTTTTCTATAAAACTAGCCAATATCCATTTTTGGCTTGTGCTGGTCGGGCAGTTAATTTATTCCATTACCATGTGGATTGCGGGTATTCAGCAGGGTGCAATGTGGCGCGCAACAGATCCTGATGGCTCCTTGACCTACAGTTTTATTGAGGCAAATCTTGCCACCGTTGATCTCTGGAATATGAGAACCATGGGCGGTGTTATTTTCTTCGCTGGATTTATGGTCTTTATCTACAATATTTACATGACGGTAAAAAAAGCAAAGAACAGCGTACAGGAGGTGGCATAGCATGAATATCAATGAAAATCCTGTCCTGTTTACTCTTGTGGCTGTTGTGACAATACTTATCGGAACCATTGCCATGGTCTTTTATCCCATGACATTGAAATCCACCCAACCCCATAATGAATTACAAAAACCCTATACTGCCCTGCAACTGGCAGGACGTGATGTCTATCAGCAGGAAGGGTGTAACAATTGTCACACGCAAACCGTCCGTCCCTTAAAAGCCGAGGTCGCCCGTTATGGGCCTTATTCCAAGGCCTGGGAATTTGAGTATGATCGCCCCTTTCTCTGGGGGTCAAGGCGTACGGGGCCCGATCTTGCCCGTATTGGTGGAAAATATTCCGATGACTGGCAGTACAAGCATATGATTAACCCTGCGAAGCTGCAGTATGGTTCAAATATGCCCAAATATGCATTTCTGGTTGATATGAAGATCAAGGTGAAACGAACTGAACGGAGTATGAAGGTTCTCGGTTTTCCCTATACCGCAGATGAAATTGTAGCGCTGAACGACGCAAGCCAGCTGGACGCCATTGTTGCTTATATGCAGTCATTGGGAACTGCTGTGGAACGACTTCCACGTCCTGAGATGGTTCAGGAGGGTGAGGTAAATCCTCTGCTTGGGGACGCTAAAGCAGTAGCTAAAGGAAAGCGAATTTTTGAACTGAGCTGCACCGGTTGTCACAGTATTGGTGCTGATTCTGAAGATATCTCTGATCTTATCTGGCTGGGAGCTACTGCTGATTACGAAGGATGGGAGATTGTAGGTGTTATTGCCGACGGTATTGAAGATGCCATGCCGCCTTTTGGCGATTTTATGGGTAAATCGAAGATGTGGAGCGTTGTAAG
>JAOZLI010000208.1 GCA_029934915.1 Desulfocapsa sp.
AGGAATTTGGTGCCATTGTAGACAAAATCCAGGTGAAACTTTTCACCACTGAAGAGGGCGTACAGGGTGTTGCTGATCTTGCGACTGCTGTGTATACCGAACGTGACCTTCGACTTGGCGCAATGACTGATGAGTCAGAGGATGTATTCTACTCCTGTACCCTGTGTCAGTCATTTGCCCCCAGCCATGTCTGTGTAATCACCCCTGAACGTATTGGAATGTGCGGGGCTTACAACTGGCTTGACGGCAAGGCTTCATTTAACATCAACCCAACCGGTCCTAATCAGCCCATTGATAAGGGCGAATGTATCGATGAAGATAATGGATACTACACCGGGATTACGGAATTTGTTAACCAGGCTTCCCGTGGTGCTGTTCCCCAGGTAAGCTGTTATTCCCTGATGAATAATCCCATGACCGCCTGTGGTTGTTTCGAGGCCATCGCTGCCATGCTACCCACCTGTAACGGCATCATGGTCGTGAATCGTGATTTCCTTGGCATGACACCATCCGGAATGAAGTTTACCTCCCTTGCCGGTATGGCTGGTGGCGGGATGCAGACTCCTGGATTTATGGGAGTGAGTAAACATTACATGACCTCCCAAAAACTGTTCAAGGCAGAGGGCGGGCTGAAACGTGTAGTCTGGCTGCCGAAGATGCTCAAAGACGAACTCGCAGAAAAGTTGAAACAAGTGTGTGAGGATATCGGTATGCCTGAACTCTTCGACATGATTGCAACAGAGGAGCAGGGAACAACCGAGGAAGAGATCTACGAATTCCTCAAAGAGAAGGGACATCCTGCACTGGAAATGGAAACTGCAGTGTAACTTGATCTGCTCACGTTTGATTAGATACTTATAAAGTAAAACCTATTTTACAATACATACAAAATCCAATTGTATAGATAACTGGAGGAATCACCATGGCCTTAACCGGTATTCAAATTCTTAAGATGCTGCCCAAGAAAAATTGTGGCGAATGTAGCATCCCTACATGCCTCGCCTTTGCTATGAAAGTAGCGGCAGGCCAGGTGGAAATTGGAGAATGTCCTTATGTCTCAGATGAGGCCAAGGCCACCATTAGTGAGGCTTCCGCACCTCCTATTCGTACCATTAAAATCGGTGCCGGTGATGATACTTTCACCGCTGGCGGTGAGACCTGCATGTATCGCCATGATAAGCGTTTTGAAAACCAGACCGGTATTGCAGTTCTTGTCACTACCGAGATGAGCGACGCTGATGCCGATGGCCGCATTGAACGCTTTAACAAATTTGAGTATGAGCGTGTCGGGGTGATCATGCGTGCTGATCTCATTGCTGTTAAAGATTCCAAGAACGATGAGGCTTCCTTTGTAGCACTCACCCAAAAGGTACTTGATGGATCAGCTCGAGCTGCCATCATTCTGATGAGTGATTCTGCTGCAAATCTTGCAGCTGCTGCCAAGGCTTGCGGATCCAGAATTCCAATCCTGTATGGTGCCACTCTTGATAATGCAGACGAGATGGCAAAACTTGCTGAAGCTGCCAAGGCCCCCATTGGCGTCAAGGGAAGCAACCTTGATAACTGTGTTGAAATTGCTGAGAAGCTCACTGCTGCAGGACTGAAAGATATGGTCCTCGATACCGGTGCCCGTACTCTTCGTGCCGCATTCGAAGACAATGTGGTTGCCCGGCGCGCCGCTGTTACCGCCAAGTTTAAACCTCTTGGCTTCCCCACCATTACTTTTCCTTGCGAGATCACCGATGATCCAATGCTGGAAGCAATGGTTGCCTCAGTGCTTATCGCCAAATATGCTGGTATTATCGTGCTCGCCGACCTCCAGGGTGATCTCATCTTTCCGCTCTTCCTGGAACGGATGAATATCTTCACCGATCCGCAGCGACCAATGGTTGTGACCGAGGATATCTATCCGCTCACCGGTCCTGATGAGAATTCACCTGTGGTTATTACCTGTAACTTCTCCCTCACCTACTTTATTGTCTCCGGTGAAATTGAAGGTTCCAAGGTTCCAACCTGGTTACTCATTAAAGATACTGAAGGTCTTTCTGTCCTTACCGCATGGGCAGCCGGAAAATTTGGAGCAGACCTCATTGCCCAGTTCGTCAAGAAGGGCGGCATCGAAGATAAGGTCAAGCACAGAGATCTGATTATTCCAGGGTATCTGGCTTCCATGAAGGGTGAGCTTGAAGAAGAGCTTCCAGATTGGACTATAATTATCGGACCACGTGAAGCTGGACATCTGCCGGTCTTCCTGAAGGAATGGAAGCCCTCAAAATAAAGAGGATTGTCCTCTTCAGTGAGGTTATTAGGCTGAGGTGATTCAGGCTGTAGGGAAGTTCCTTCAGCCTTCAGCCTAAATCCCTAAAAACCTATTGCAAAGCAATCAATGAGCACAGTTACACTTAACATTAACGGCAATGAGATAGTTGCGGAAGACGGTCTTACCATCCTTGAGGTGGCCAAGAGATCTGACATCACCATTCCGACCCTCTGTCATGTGAAAGGCAAACCCTCTGAGAACCCATGTGAACTCTGTGTGGTTGCGATTGAGGGTGAGGAAGAACTGATGCGCTCCTGTGTCACTCTGGCACGTGACGGCATGGTCATTGAAACTGAATCTGATGCTGTTGTTGCCCATCGTCAGGAGCGTCTCGCTATTCTTTCCGAGACCCATTTTGGAGATTGCAAGGCACCGTGTAATCTGACCTGTCCCGGTCAGATTAATGTTCAGGGTTATATCGCTCATGTAGCCAAGGGGGAATATGAAGAGGCCCTGCGCGTGGTAATGGAACGCAATCCTGTTCCATTCTCGGTAGGCCGTGTCTGTCCCCGTTTTTGTGAAACCCGCTGCCGTCGTTTGCTCATTGATGAACCGGTATCTATTAATCATCTCAAACGCTTTGTTGCCGATTGGTGCATGGAGCATGAGATTGATCTCAAAATCTCTAAAGACAAACCCACCGGGAAACGTATTGCGGTGATTGGCGGCGGCCCGGCAGGGCTCACTGCTGCCTGGTTTCTGACCAGGAAGGGGCATGATGTTACCATTTTTGAGGCAGCACCAAAACTCGGTGGTGCCCTTCGCTATGGCTTTCCAGATTATAAAATTCCCAAAGAGATCGTTGATTACGAAGTGAATGCCATCCTTCGCATGGGGATCAATGTTCGTCTCTCCCAGAAATGGGGCCAGGATTTTACCCTGCAAGACCTCAAAGACATGGGCTTTGATGCTACCTTTATCGGCATTGGGGCAACCGTTGATGTGCCCTTTGATGTTCCCTGCACAGATAAAGATAATGTCTATACTGCCTCAAGTTTTTTACGCATGATTAATGAAGGCCGTGAACTGGATCTTGGTCGTACAGCCGCAGTAATCGGCGGAAATAATATAGCCATGGAAGTTGCCAGATCCCTTCTTCGTCAGGGTGTGGAACAGGTAACGGTTATTTATCCTCGGGCCCGTCTGGAAATGCCTGCCAATCAGCGTAATGTAAAGGAAGCAGAAAACGAGGGGGTGCAGTTCCTTCTCATGGCCTCTCCCAGTGGTCTCTGTGCCGTCCCGGATAAAAACAGCAGATTGAAGCTGGATCTTATCAGGATGAAGCTTGGAGAACCTGATAAAAAAGGAAAACGGGATGTTCTTCCCATTCCGGAATCAACCAGTTCTCTTGGTGTTGATACGGTTATTTCCTCTTTAGGCGTAATGGCTGTTAGGGGGACCATGGCTGGCGGTGAGCTCGAAGCAGAGTTGAAGATCAAGCCAGGCGGAATGTTTTTTGCCAATCCTCGCAGTGCTGAAACCAGCGTGCAGGGAGTGTTTGCCGGAGGCGATGCCGCCACAGGAAGTAAGTCAGTTATTCAGGCTGTGGTTTCCGCCAGAAGGGCCGCCAATAACATCAATGCCTACGTCATGGGCTGTGAGAAAGATCCTGCCGATAACCGCTTTAATTTTACCCGCGGTAAGGGCTTTGATGATGTCTCTCTGGCCAACTTTGACGGCATTGGAATCAATCTTCGCGAGAAGATGCCTGAAAGGCCACCAGAGGTCTCCACCCAGGACTTTGATGAAGTGAAACTCGGTTTCACTGAGAAGATGGCCAAAAGGGAAGCTGACCGTTGCCTGAAATGCGGCTGTACAGCCTTTGAACGCTGCGATTTGAAACGTCTTGATATTGATCTTGGAGTTAATATCAACAAAACCGGAATGGGTAAACTCCCGGTTTACCCCATCGATACCAGTCACCGTGCTATTACGGTTGATCCCAATAAGTGCATATTCTGTGGAAGGTGTGAACGCTCCTGCGAATATGATGCCCTGGAAGTCCGGGCAGATTCCTTTGATGAAAAGGGTAGGCCTGTCGGGCTGGTGATTGATTTCAAGGAGAACTGTGTCTCCTGCGGCAAGTGCGTGGAGAACTGTTCCACCGGTGCACTGAACAAAAGAAATCGGATTGTTCCTATCCAGTCCGAGGAGGTGCAGGAGATCAGAACCACCTGTCCCTATTGCGGCACCGGTTGTCAGATGGTGCTTAAGGTTAAAGGGCATACCCTGATGGAAATCACCGCTGACCCTGAGATAGGGCCTAACTACGGTGACCTCTGTGTTAAGGGAAGATTCGGGCACAACTTCATTCAGCATCCTGATCGACTGAAAACCCCCATGATCCGCAGACGCAAGGGGATGCCCCTGGAACCTGTGAAATGGGACGAGGCCCTTGATTTTATGGCCCAGTCCTTTTCTAAAATATTAGGTGAAAAAGGGCCAGATGCCTTAGCCGGGCTCTCATCAGCTCGATGCACCACGGAAGAAAATTACGCCTTTCAGAAATTCTTTCGCTCCGGGGTGGGGACCAATAATATTGA
>JAOZLI010000514.1 GCA_029934915.1 Desulfocapsa sp.
GGGTGCGGTGGTTTTCAGAACAACTCGTGCCGATGGCTGAATATGCGTTATTTTTCTGGCCTTATCCAGGATCTTCCGGCCATCGGCCATAATAATTCTGCTTTTACGATTCACGACAATGGCTATAGTATCGTTGCCCAGCCGTTCAAGTACTGTTCTTGCCGGTAAACCGTATTCTTTAGGGGAAATCCTCATGATTTTCTGCTGCCTTCCTTTTCAAGAAACGAGGACACTTTTGCTTTACTGATTTTCGATATTTTCTGCATGAGATCAAATGGTACTTTTTTAAGGCCGTAATTCCTTTTTACCTCTTTAATCATAATTACCCATGGTATACTTCTTTAGTTTGAACTGTTCGGAATCCCCAAACAGTTGCCTTGAAAAGGCAACTCATCTTGTTCATATTTTCAGTAATTGATTCCACCCCAATATTTATATCTATCCCGTGAACTGCGCAAATACGTCATCAGCTGCCAATTTATCATATTTGCATCAAATTCTTCACTGTTATAATTACCACCGGACCACTCCATCAACCTTTCATGGTCTTCGTCTCCGGGATCAGCCAAAGCACTGCAAAAGTCAAAATATCCGGGGATACCGCCAACATCTTCAGGTGGGCATGACCTGGCGCCATCAAGACAGACAATGATATTACGTAATCCAGGATCAAAATAACGGCTTTCTTCAAGGATCAACTCGTGCATCCAGCTATCACCAAAATCATAGAGATATAAAATTTTTCTATTCTTCTGCTTAACCAGATCTCCAAAACGATATTTGCCGCACTCGAGCCCATCATCTCTTTCCTGGGGATATTCAGTGTATCGTTTTTTACCAATTGTGAATTCGTGGAGGTGGCTATCAGTCCAACCCATCACAATCTGGATAACATCATGGAGCCTGTCCAGTGTTATACTTGCCGGCACAACAAATCTTCTCCAAATTTCGGGCTCGATATCAAGCAATCTTATTTTCAGCAAATACATCCGTTCACTCATGATTCTCCCTCATATTTGGGCCAGAAGCTTCGTTTTTGTTTGTGCGCCTCGTAAATTCTATCTTTAAACAGGTCGTGGGTTTCAAAATTTCCCCAATCAGATATTGAAGCAGCCAGCGTATCTAATTTCTTCAGATACTGGGCTCCATATGAATATGCCTTGGTATAACCACGTTCAAGGATTGAGGTCAGCAAACTGCGATAAAGAATAGTGGCTGCCAGGCTGCGTTCTTCTGTCTCCATGGTTTGGGCCAGTGGAAGCAAACTTAAATACAAATCGTTGGGCTTTGCTGATTTCAACGGTTTCAGTTAAAATCACATCATCCCGTTTATCTTCACCAATAACATCCAAAAGC
>JAOZLI010000515.1 GCA_029934915.1 Desulfocapsa sp.
TCTGCCCTTCTAAAAAAGAAACTAGGAAAAAAGCATGAAATTGTTGTTGTTACCCCTAATTCGTATTACCACTGGATACCTTCTAACATATGGATAGGTGTAGGTCGTATGACGGTTGACCAGGTACGGTTCAAACTTGATAAGCGGTATAGTAAGGTTGGAATCATTTACAAACAAGCCAAAGCTGTATCATTTCATCCTGAGGGCGATAAGGATATTGACAAAGGGTTTGTGACAATTGAATATACAGGTCAGGATCGGGTAGGGGAGATTGAGAAAGTTGATTACGATTTTCTTATAAATGCTACAGGCCCGGCACTAAAATTTGCTGCAACTGAAGGACTAGGGCCTGGAAAGAATACTGTTTCGGTGTGTACTTACGACCATGCTGCCGAAGCGTGGGAGAAACTGCAGGAGTCTATTGCCAAAATGGAAAAAGGCGAAAAACAAAAATTTCTAATAGGAGTTGGACATCCCGGGGCAACATGTCAGGGAGCTGCTTTTGAGTATATACTAAACGTCGCCTACGAACTGAAAAAGAGAAAATTATCCCATTTGGCAGAAATAAAGTGGATTACCAATGAGTATGAGGTTGGTGATTTTGGTATGGGTGGTGCTTTTATAAAAAGAGGAGGATATATTACATCAACAAAAACCTTTGCCGAATCATTCTTAAAACAAAGGGATATATCCTGGTTGAAACGTACAGGTGTTAAAAAGGTTGAGCCTGGTAAAGTATATTATGAGAAACTTGATGGATCAGAAGGTGAAGAAACCTTTGATTTTGCTATGCTTATTCCTGCATTTGCAGGACCCGGATTTACAGCTTTCGACAAAAATGGAGAAGACATAACATCGAAAATATTTGCGCCAAATGGTTTCATGAAAGTTGATGCCGATTATACAAAAAAGCCATTTGAAGAATGGTCGGCTGCCGATTGGCCATCAACATACCAACACCCGGATTATGCGAATATGTTTGCTGCCGGTATAGCATTTGCGCCTCCACATTCAATTTCAAAACCAATGACCAGCCCCAGTGGTACACCAATATTCCCGGCACCACCACGAACAGGGATGCCATCAGGTGTAACCGGTAAAGTTGTTGCCGAAAATATTATCGACTGGATTAAGTCGGGAGAACCGAAGATGAAGCATAAAGCATCAATGGCACGTATGGGAGCCGCTTGTATTATCTCGGCAGGCTATGGAATGTTTAACGGTGCTGCTGCCTCAATGACAGTTTCACCAATAGTTCAGGACTGGGATAAATATCCTGAGTATGGTAGAAGCCTGAAGGATACAGTTGGAGAAGCCGGACTTGCCGGCCACTGGCTAAAATGGTTCATGCACTA
>JAOZLI010000516.1 GCA_029934915.1 Desulfocapsa sp.
AATATCACATCCCCTTGTTACTATTATGGAAAGTTTTGTCACAAAACAAGTTATCGACTATTTTCCTCCCAATAGAATGCTTACTTCTTTTTTACTGTATACAGAGAACAAGGCGCAATAACATATGAAAAGAATAACTATTATCGAGAAAACTATTGACCTTTGTCTGTTTTTCACTATTATGTGCATATGACACGTAGCAGCAGTTCATTATCAAAAGATACAAGGCCGAGGCCAATATCAGCCCTCTGCAGTACTTGTTTTTTTATGAACTTGAAAACAGGTGCCACAAACATATATACTGAGAAAGTATCAGTGAAAATCGGGTGACTCTTTCGTCATCCAAACAGTCAATCCCTGGAAGAGGAGCTATCCATGCCCGAAGAAGCAGCTGCAGGATGTGCCAGACCCACCGGAGGACCGGTTGGAGAAGAGCCAGACAGCAACGAAATAAATGAACAACAAATACCAACAAAGGAAAAGGCCATGATCACAGTCGGTAAAAAAGCCCCGGACTTCACTGCCCCTGGTTTTCACAAGGGAGAATTTATCAACACTAAACTTTCTGATTACCTTGGTAAATGGGTGCTGCTCTGCTTTTATCCGGGTGATTTTACCTTTGTCTGAGCTACGGAAATTTCAGCGGTCGCTGAAAAATACCCTGAGCTGCAGAAACTTGGTGTAGAAGTACTCTCCATGTCCATTGACTCCATGTTTACCCATAAAATGTGGGATGAACATGAATTGAGCAAAATGGTAGAAGGCGGGATTCCTTTCCCCATGCTCTCCGATGCCGGCGGCAAAGTCGGATCAGTGTATGGTGTGTATGACGAAGATGCGGGAGTTGAGAACCGTGGCCGATTTATTATAGATCCCGACGGTGTCGTTCAGGGCTATGAGGTCCTTACTCCACCGGTGGGCCGGAACGTAAACGAGACCTTCCGGCAAGTTCAGGCCTTCCAGTTGATACGAGAAACTAAAGGCGGAGAAGCCACTCCTTCAGGATGGCGTCCCGGCAAAGCAACACTGAAACCAGGTATTGATCTGGTGGGTAAAGTCTGGAAAGAATGGAAAACAGAACAAGCCTTTGATTGATTACAGAGCAACTGCTCAAAAAAACTGATGTAAAACAAAAGGAGACATATCATGCAAAAATGGGAATGCCCCTGTGGCTATATTTACGACCCTGAAGAAGGCGATTACGAGAATGGTGTAGAGCCAGGTACCCCCTGGGAAAAAGTACCCGCGGACTGGGTCTGCCCTAAATGCGGTGCAGAAAAAGAAGACTTCTGGGAAGCTGACTAAGGGCGCATTCAACAAAAACGTCGTATTCTGAGTCGCAATATAAACATT
>JAOZLI010000517.1 GCA_029934915.1 Desulfocapsa sp.
TAAGATATCCAGCCTGAAATAAAATAGGCTCCAGTTTAATGTTCTCAATATTGAAACTGTCAATAAGAGAGCTGTTGACGGTGAGGCTTTCCAACTGAGGAATGAAAAAGTTTTGTTGTTGAATGAGTTTAATCAAAAATGTGGGGGTGCCCGTGGCAAACCAGTAGTTTCTAAATTCAAAATCATGATCGATAAAAAGCAGAATATCAAATGGATTGTAGACATGTTCTCCAAGAAAATTGTAGCCATTGTACCATTCTTTGATTCTTGGCATATCTGCATTTTTGAGGTGCTCAGTAAATACGGTTTCCAGGTCGGTCTGCGTGTACCCGCAAATAGTAGCATAGCGTTTATCAAGGGTGATATCTTTGAGATTGTTCAAACCACTGAAGATTGACACCTTAGCAAACTTACTGACCCCTGTTAAAAATGCAAATTTAATAAATTCATCACAGTCTTTAATGGTGGTGTAGAGATCTTTGAGAATTTCTCTGCCTTCTTTAGCCATTTCAACCTGATCGAGATTATCCAGAATGAGCTTGTCGTACTCATCCACCAGAATGACGACTTTTTGTTGGTATCGTTCTGAGGATTTCTTTATTAATTCACTGAAGCAACCACCAATATCACCCGTGTCTCTACATTTGATTTGCAACCTTTCCTGATTTTCACGTAAGATATTATAAATATCCTGCTTCATATCTGCAATATTTCGGGCAACACCAGCAAAATTCAGTTTTATTACGGGGTATTTTGTTCCCCAGTCCCAATGATTTTCAGCAGCAAGGCCAGTAAACAGTTCTTTACGTCCTTCAAACAGGGCTTGGAGGGTGGAGATAAAGAGACTTTTGCCAAAACGCCTGGGACGGGAGAGGAAGTAGTAAATGCCATTTTCTATGAGATCTAAGGCAATACCAGTTTTGTCGACATAAAGATAGTTATCCTCACGGATTGTACTGAATGTCTGGATGCCTATGGGGAGTTTTTTCATTTGTTTTATTAGACCTTGGGAAACTGCGTTCTGTGGGCGGGGGTATTAAAAGCTTTGCGTAGAGGTCTGCCCAGATGTATCTCTAAATTGAGTTGTTCCCGCAATTCAATAAGGAGAAACAAATGAGCAGATTTCAAAAGTTATCACATGTGTTGTGGTATTGCCAGTACCATATAGTTTTTGTCCCAAAGTATCGGTATCGAGTACTAAAAGGGGACTTAGGAAAGTATGTTTTTAAGAGCCTTTACGCTCATACAGAAAGAGCTGGTTGTGAAGTTGTTGAGTTAAATGTTCACCCAGATAACTGTCCATCTGCTTGTGAAGGTTCCCCCCAAGGTTTCTATTTCAACTTTGATGGGTA
>JAOZLI010000518.1 GCA_029934915.1 Desulfocapsa sp.
TCCATGGTTTTTTCTTTGTGCATAATAATCTCACTCATATTCTTCTCTGTATCTTCTTACGATATACAGAGCGAGAATGTTAAGGATAAGGGTTACAATAAAAAGCAGCAGGCCAAGGGCAAAGGCGGCCAGCGTCTTAGGGCTGTCAAATTCCTGGTCACCCACCAGCAGGGTGACTATTTGTACGGTTACAGTGGTTACTGCCTGCAAGGGGTTACCCGTTAGATTTGCAGAGAGTCCTGCTGCCATAACAACGATCATGGTTTCGCCAATGGCTCTTGAAACAGCAAGCAGAATACCACCAACAATGCCCGGCAGAGCCGCAGGAATAACGACATTTTTGATGGTTTCTGATTTGGTGGCCCCCAAACCATAGGAACCATCCCGAAGAGCTTGGGGAACTGCGTTAATCACATCGTCAGAAATGGACATAACGAAGGGGATAATCATGATTCCCATGATAAGGCCTGCTGCCAGGGCAGATTCTGAAGAGACCTGAAAACCCAGTGTTGTACCAATATCTCGAATAAACGGCGCCACCACAAGGGCTGCAAAAAAACCGTAAACCACCGTTGGTACACCTGCCAGGATCTCAATGAGCGGTTTTGCGATTTTCCGCATTTTTTTTGATGCGTATTCAGACAGATAAATAGCAGACAGTAAACCTATGGGCGTGGCGACAAGCATGGCAATGGCGGAGATAAGCATGGTTCCGGCAAAAACAGGAACGGCACCAAACTCTCCTGACGCTCCCACCTGATCGGGCCGGATGGCTGTTTGTGGACTCCAGGTGAGGCCAAAGAGAAATTCATTCACAGGAATCCTCTGAAAAAATCGTATGGCCTCAAAAAGAACAGAAAGAACGATGCCGATGGTGGTGAAAATTGCGATGAGTGAGCAGAATATAAGAAAGTAGCGAACAATTCGTTCCACGTGGTTTCTTGCCCGTAAAGACGGGCTGAGCAGCTTGAATCCAACGAGAAGGCTGACAATTGCCATCACCAGGATGGTTGCACTTTTTATATTGATTCCTGTCTGCTGCAGTTGTAGATAATATCTGGATGCCTCCATAAGCTCAGGATCAACCTGACCGCCGAAACTGAGCCCCATGGAGAGGTTTTTTATATCATTCAGGATGAGTCCCAATCGTTCCGGTGGCAGGCTGGTGAATTTATCCGGCAGGGAGGACGTGACCATGGAGGAGATAACAGAGGGCTCTATCATTTGCCACATCAGAAATATCATAAGGGCTGGCAGACCGCACCAGAGGGCAATTAACATTCCATGATAGGTCGGTCTGGAATGCAACTTGTTGGTGCCGCCTATCCTGTTCCCGGTAGCAAATGCAG
>JAOZLI010000519.1 GCA_029934915.1 Desulfocapsa sp.
TCATTATCAGCTGTTTAATACTTCCTTAACGACCCGACCAAGCCGATCCAGCAAGTACGGTTTTTTTATAAATCCACCGGCGCCAAGCTTAAGAGTAGCCTCCACATCATCGCTTTCTGAAAATCCACTGGCAATAATTGCTTTCTGATCCGGGCGCATAAGAAGTATCTTCTCGTAGGTTTCCCGACCATTCATCCCCGGTTCCATAAGCATATCAACGACAATCAAATCGACCTGATGATCTGCCAGAAATTCGATTGCCAGTTCACCACTGCTCACGGAATCAACGGTATAGCCAAGCGTTGTCAGCATTTGACTGGCAATATCTCTCAGTAGAGGTTCATCATCTATAACAAGAATATGTTCCTGATTGACTGTAGTGACATCTTCTTCCTGTTTTTCAGCTTGAATCACTACCCTGTCATCACTGACCGGAAAATAGAGAAAAAAGGTGGTTCCTTTTTCACTGCTTTCAACAATAACCTTTCCGTTATGATCCTGAAGTGTATTCCACACAATAGCAAGACCAAGTCCTGTACCGCTTCTTCCCATAACCTTCTTGGTATAGAACGGCTCAAAGATATGTTCCCTGTCCTTCTCGGCAATACCGGGGCCATTATCCTGGATTGTCACGAGAACATACTTACCCGGATCTACAGTATGTTTGAATGGTTTGGAAGGTTCAACCAGCTGATTGGAAGTTGATATGCAAATAATACCTTTATCTGCAATCGCTTCTGCAGCATTTATCACCAGATTCATAATCGTTTTTTTGATATGCACAGGTGAACAGCAGATAATGGAATCCAGGGCAACAAGGTCTTGTTCACAGCTAACAGCTGGATATTGAGACCAGAGCCTCACGCATTCAGGAGAAGCCAGATATTCCCTTATCAATACATTGACATCATAGGATTCCCGCACACTGGCGACGCCCCTGGCCACAGTAAGCAAATCAGCCACCACGGTTGCCGCGCGCTTACCTGAAGAATGAATTTCCTCAAGAGGCTTTCGCAGTTCACTTGATTTGGGTAATTGTAGAAGCATTAATTCCGGATAACTGACTATGCCTGCGAGAATGTTATTTAAATCATGGGCGACCCCACCGGCCATCAGACCGATGGCCTCCATTTTACTCGAACGCTGGGCTTTTTCTTCAGCCATCGCCCGTTCCTTTTCAGCAATCTTTCGTTCTTCAATCTCCATCTGCAACGCAGCAGTGCGCTCCTTGACTCGATCTTCCAGCTCCAGGTTGTTTCGTGCCAGGGATTCATTCAGGTTTATAATTTTTTCAACCAACGCCCCATAACTTGAATTCAAGATCAGAAAAGAGAGAAAAAGCATACCAA
>JAOZLI010000520.1 GCA_029934915.1 Desulfocapsa sp.
CATGAAAACAAAATGAAAGGATCTTTTTCTGGCAGATAGGCTGCCGCTGTTTTGCAGGCAGAGCTGAATAATTCAACACACTATGGACTGAAAGTCCATAGAACCGCTGGCAACTGAAAGTCGCTATTTCGGCTAAAGCTGATTATGTGTAGTAGGTTTGGTTGAGTTTAGCGAAACCCAACATCTGCAACAATGTTATGTTGGGTTTAGTTACACTCAACCAGGTGCACTTATTGACGTGGATACAGTGCAAAACACCTTGACGCAGCAGGCTATAAGAGTTATTTGATTAGGTAACAGTGTCCAGTCCCCAGATGATGACACACTCTTCAGTACGACTGGGCCTTCTTGTTTTTAAGCGTAAAAAAAATCATGTCTCCCATCAATTTGACCAAACCTTGCCCAAAGTTTTTGAGATTGAATCCACAAGTTCTTTAGGGTGTTTGTTAATTTAGCAGGAAGGTCGATATAGGTAACGACGTCTTTTGATAAGGAAAGGGTAGATAGTTATGAATCAAGAGGAGATTGTTGATTACTGGAAAGTTGAAGCTCACGAGTCATTGAAGGTAGCCACCCATCTTGTTGATAAAAAAGATTACTCATATGCCCTGTTTTTTGGTCATTTGGCAGTAGAAAAAATATTAAAAGCAATTTTTGTACAGAATGTAAGTCCAAATGTTCCTCGCACACACAACCTGCCTAGACTAGCAAAAGCAGCGCATATCACAGTAACAGAACAACAAGAATATGATTTAGTGCGTATAACAGCGTTTAATCTTGAGGCTCGCTATCCTGATTATAAAAGAAAATTCAGAAAAAAATGCACAGCTGAATTTAGCACAACTGAAATTCAAAAAATACAAGAGGTTTTTTCATGGCTGAAATCGATACTGTAGTTATGAAAAATGCGCAACTATTCCTTGAGAAACTTCGTAGCAAAGGAATCATTATAAGTAAGGCATATATTTTTGGATCCTATGCCAGTGGTAAGGCAGATAAATGGAGTGATATTGATATCGCTGTTGTCTCCCCGAACATAAGTGACGATCGTTTTGAGGAGCGGGTAAAGCTTACCAAAATTGCAATCTCCGTTGATGATCGCCTGGAGCCATTGCCATTTAATGATGAGACTTTCAGTGATGATGATCCGTTTGTACAGAAGATTAAAAATGAAGGTTTAGTGGTAAATTAAGAGAGTCAACTCTGGTAAGAATGTATGGAAGAAAAAACAGCAGGCAATTGATAAATTCTCAGTCGAGTATTGGCTGGATCAATGGCAGACTTTTTTTCCTCTGCAAAAGAAACGGCAAAAGAAATTGCCAATAAAGTAAAGATAACAGAAAAATATT
>JAOZLI010000209.1 GCA_029934915.1 Desulfocapsa sp.
TCGCTAAAATTGCTGAGCAGGGCAAAGCGAAGAAAGTTATCATCTTTAAAAAGAAACGCCGTAAAGGTTACAGGCTGAGAAAGGGACATCGTCAGATGTACACTGCTCTGAAGATTCAAGAAATCAGCGCCTGATTTATACGGGTAAATAAATTTTTTCCATTTACACCGGTTCTACTTGGTACACGGTGACAAGGAGTTAGATAATGGCACATAAGAAAGCGGGCGGTAGCTCAAGAAATGGTCGCGATAGTAAGGGACAAAGACGCGGAGTGAAGCGTTTTGGTGGAGAGCAGATTACTGCTGGTACTATCATCGTGCGTCAAGTTGGAACTAAAATCCATCCTGGTACTAATGTAGGCTGTGGACGGGATTATACTCTTTTTTCTAAAGTTGATGGTGTAGTGACTTATGAAAAATTTGGACAGAAGAAACAAAGAGTAAGTGTATATCCGGCAGCCTGATGAGGGCTTGTTTGATTTAGTTCTTTTTTATTTGATGGCCTCGTTGGAGGCATCATAAAAAAGATATCAGCTCGACCCTGGCAAAGTTTTATTTGCAGGTCGAGCTTTTTTTTTGTGCAGACGAATAGACTATGGCTTTTATTGATCAAGCGAAATTTCACGTGAAGGCAGGGGATGGTGGCAATGGCTGCATCAGTTTCCGAAGAGAAAAATTCGTCCCGCGTGGAGGTCCTAACGGTGGAGACGGTGGACGTGGCGGCAATGTAATTATTGAAACATCCTCCCGTCTACATTCCTTAATTGACTTTCGTTTTCGTTCGCATTTCAAGGCGGAACGAGGTGTTCATGGTAAGGGTAAAGATATGCATGGTCGCAAGGGCAAAGACTGTGTAATGACGGTACCCGTTGGATCCATCATCAAAGACAATGAAACAGGAGAAGTGCTTGTCGATTTGTGTGAGGATGGGGAGAGCTTTGTTATCGCACGTGGCGGATCTGGTGGACTTGGAAATCCGCATTTTGCATCGGGTACAAACCGCACTCCGCGTTTTGCAACAAAAGGTAAAGAAGGTGAAGATACATGGCTGCTTATTGAACTGAAGCTGATTGCAGATATTGGCTTGGTTGGGTTGCCAAATGCCGGGAAATCGACACTTCTGTCTCAGCTTTCTGCTGCAAATCCTAAGGTTGCAGGGTATCCTTTTACGACACTTGAACCGCAACTGGGTGTGTTACACTTGAAACACATGGATCCATGTATCATTGCTGATATTCCTGGACTCATTGAGGGCGCGCATGAAGGTGTGGGGCTGGGCTTTACCTTTCTTCGTCATATTGAACGAACCCGTTTTATTCTCCATGTTCTGGATGCTGCAAGTCTGGAGGCGATTGATGATTATGCCGTGGTTGAAAAGGAACTTGCTGCCTACAATGATGATCTTGTTAAAAGAACCACCCTGGTTATCCTCAATAAAGCAGATATCGCAGAGACAGAACAAATAGAAGAGTTGCAGGAGAGTTTTAAAAAACAGGGACTCGATTCTGCTGTTATTTCTGGTTTGACAGGGGATGGCATAGAGGATCTCAAAGAACGTCTTGCAGATATGCTTGATGATTGGCGTGAGGGGCGCGACGAATAAAAGGTCATGACAGCACTGGACGAATCGTTGCAGGAGCCTATTAGTCTTGAAGAAGGGCTTTATCTCAGACAGAATTATTTCGATCAAGCAAAACGAATTGTGGTGAAGGTCGGTTCTGCGGTTCTTACCGATGACCATGGTGTGAATACTTCTGTTATTGCAAATATTGCCAGAGACCTTAGTTTTCTGACAAACAGCGGTCGCGAGGTGATTCTTGTGAGCTCCGGTGCCGTAGCTGCCGGAAAACGAAAGATTTCCATCGCGGATGATGTGGAAATTGGGCTTGTTGAAAAGCAGGCCCTGGCTGCCATTGGCCAGCCAAGTCTTATGCGCTTCTACGAAAAAGCCTTTGCTGAATGTGAGCAAAATGTTGCGCAGGTATTACTGACGCATTCCGATCTTGAAAGTCGCAGCAGATATCTGCGTGTACGCAGTACAATTCTTGCTCTTTTTCGTTTTGATACCATCCCCATTCTCAATGAAAATGATACCGTGGCGGTGGAGGAACTCCGTTTTGGTGACAACGATACACTAGCCGCCCATATTGCCAATCTTATTGAGGCCGATATGTTTATCTGCCTTACCGATGTGGTCGGCCTCTATACTGCAAATCCTCAAACAGACCCTTCTGCACGTCCGGTGTATACAGTTAGTAAAGTCACCAGAGAAATAGAGGATATGGCGGGAAATGTGAAAAGCAGCCTTGGCACCGGAGGAATGCAGTCCAAAATTCGGGCGGCAAAACTGGTTGCCACAGGAGGCGGTTCCTCTTTTATCGGGCCTGGACGCAGAGATTCAATTATACAGCATCTGTTTAGTGGCGAAATGGTAGGTACTTTTTTTCTGCCTGCCGCCAATAAGGTTAAGCCGAGGAAACAATGGATTGGGCATGTATTGCATCCCAAAGGACGTCTTGTTCTGGATGAGGGTGCCTGTCGGGCCATTAGGGATAGAGGATGCAGTCTGTTACCTTCTGGAATAAAAGAGGTTAGTGGAACCTTTGGTGTTGGAGATGCTGTTCAGTGTGTTGATTCTGATGGTCAACTTATCGCAGCTGGTTTGATTAACTACAATTCCGTTGATGTTGATTTGATTAAACAGCATCATTCAGATGATATTAAAAACTTGCTGGGAATGAAGGATTACGATGAGGTGATTCATCGTGATAATCTTGTGTTACTGTAAGGTTTTTGTCTTATAGCACTAAAAGAACGCGTTTGTAAATAATAGGAAATGAAAAATGAGTAATCTAGCAGATGACATAAAGGATATGGCCAGGCGTGCGAAAAAGGCAGCCAGAACATTAGTAAGTTTATCAACGGAAGCCAAAAATAATGTTCTTCTTCATATGGCCGATACCATAGATGCAAAACGAGCCTTTATTCAGTCGGAGAACCAAAAGGATCTTACAGCTGGAAGAGAAAAAGGCTTGTCCGCAGCGATGCTTGATAGGCTAGAGCTTTCAGATACTGTCATTGATTCCATGATGAACGGTCTACGTGAAGTGACAGCTCTTACCGATCCCGTGGGTGCAATTGATAATATGGCGAAACGCCCCAATGGCTTGATGGTTGGCCGTATGCGTATTCCTCTTGGTGTTATTGGCATGATTTATGAGTCTCGTCCAAACGTAACCGTTGATGCCGCAGCACTCTGTCTCAAGGCTGGGAATGCAATCGTATTACGAGGTGGCTCAGAAGCGATCCACTCGAATATGGCGCTTGCTGCTGTATTACAGGAAGCCTTGCAAAGTCAGGGTATTACCGCTGACGCTATTCAGGTGATTCCCGTGACTGACAGAGAAGCTGTCAATGTTATGCTTGCTCAGGAAGAATACCTTGATCTGATTATTCCACGTGGTGGCGAAGGACTGATTCGCTTTGTTTCTGAAACGTCCAGAATTCCGGTTCTCAAACATTATAAAGGGGTATGCCATATCTATGTTGATAAAGATGCGGATCTTGCGAAGGCAACGCCCATTATCATAAACTCCAAGGCGCAAAGGCCTGGTGTTTGCAATGCCCTGGAAGGGGTGCTTATTCACAAAGATATTGCCGAAGAGTACCTTCCTGAACTTTTTGCAGCCCTTAGTAGTGAAGGGGTGACCCTGCTTGGCTGTAAAGAGTCTGTTCGCATAGTTTCTGATATTACTCCTGCCATGGAGAGTGACTGGGGAACAGAATTCCTTGATCTGAGATTAGTCGTTAAGGTTGTAGAGGATATTGAAGAAGCCTTTAGTTATATTGATGAGTATGGCTCTCAACATACCGATAATATCATCACCGAAAATTACACTACAGCGCAGCGTTTTGTTGCAGAAGTTGATGCCTCTGCTGTTATGGTGAATGCATCCACCAGATTTAACGACGGTGGTCAACTGGGTCTTGGCGCAGAGATTGGAATCTCAACCACCAAACTCCATGCCTATGGCCCCATGGGACTGGAAGAGCTGACCACTAAAAAATTCATCGTATATGGTCAGGGACAGGTCAGAGTATAGGTGATCATTCAAACCGGAATCCTTGGCGGTACTTTTGATCCTGTTCATAATGGACATCTGGCCCTTGCCGAAGCTGCTGGGAATGTGTGTCATCTTGACGAGATTTTACTCATTCCGGCAGCCCTTCCTCCGCACAAACAAGAGAGAAAGATAGTCAGCTTTTCTGATCGTGCAGCAATGCTTGAGATTGCCCTGAAAGGCCATCCTGGTCTCACTGTTTCCACCATAGAAAATCTGCTTCCTGTTCCATCTTTTACCATTGATACCCTGCGTTATATGGAACTCCATTCAGTTGCTACGATTCAATTTACCTTTATTACCGGAGCTGATACCTTCCTTGATATTCTTTCCTGGAAAGAGAGTGAGAGGCTTTTAGGGAAGTGTGATTTTATAGTGTTTTCCAGACCTGGAAATGCAAAAAAAGTGTTGGCAGCATTTATCAGAAACTTAGGATATAAACAACTATCTGAAAATAGCTGGGAGCACTTTAAAAAGAAAAAAAAGATTTATCAAATACAAAAACATATCTCTTCTGTATCTTCCTCTGAAGTACGAAAACGGCTCCTGAAGGGCAAGTCCGTTACACACTTAATTCCATCCGGTGTTTCTGAATATATACAAAGCAAATCTTTGTATTCCTGATATCTCACCGATTCCAGAAAAGGAAAAGGTTGACTTTCTCACTCTGCTTGATTCTATAATATTACAGGGTTGAAAAAAGCCTT
>JAOZLI010000521.1 GCA_029934915.1 Desulfocapsa sp.
ATGGGATCGCTGGATAATGTGCTGGCAGAAGTAGTTGAAGGACATACCGCCTTTATGGATGGATCAAATCCGGCTGCTGCTGCAGGATGCTGGCAATGTCATGGATCGAGGGTCCAGATTCAGAAAGATGAGAACGGAGATCCCAAATACAATGATATGGGTATTCTACTTCTCGATCCCAAAACCTGGCCAAATACTGGTGTGGGGCGTATCAACCTGGATGGTTCAAAAGGATCATGTTCAGCTTGTCACAACAGGCACCATTTTTCAATTGCACAAGTACGTCAGCCTGAAAATTGTGGCAAATGCCACATGGGACCTGACCATCCGCAGTTGGAAATTTATAACGAATCGAAACACGGAATTAATTTCCGCGCTCACCGCGAAGACATGAATCTTGATGCACAGCCATGGATTGTTGGACAGGATTATTCAGCAGCACCAACTTGTGCAACTTGTCATATGAGTGCAACTCCCGACCAGCCTGTTACACATGATGTTGGCGACAGGATAAGCTGGACACTGCGTCCAAAAGTAAGTGAGAAAATTGATGCTGCTGAACTGGCTAAATACGAATCACAGGGAAAACCGCTTCCCGAAGATTTCCTCACATGGGAACAAAGAAGAAAAGGGATGCAAAATGTGTGTTATCAATGTCATACAAAAATTTATGTGAAGAATTTCTACACCCAATATGACAATCAGGTGCACTTGTATAACGATAAGTTTGGCAAGCCTGCCCTTGCATTGATGAAAGCCCTGAAGAAAGAAGGTTTGATTACACCTATTCCTTTCGATGATAAAATTGAATGGACGTATTTCTACCTATGGCATCACGAAGGTCGTCGCGCCAGAATGGGTGCAGCAATGATGGGGCCTGATTACACACAATGGCATGGTAATTTTGAAGTTGCCGAAAGATTCTATATGGAGTTGGTTCCTGAAGTTCAGGAACTAATCGACGAGGGTAAGAAACATGGTAAAACTGCTGAAGCAAAAAGGGTTTACAATTTATTAGATGATATACTGAACAGTGAAATGCATAAGTGGTTCCTCGGCAAATCCAGCTCTGAAGAAGTAGCTAAAAGAAAAGCCGCATCAGCGGAATTCCGCAAAAGGTATTCTGAATAATATCACACCTTAATTAATGCAAAAATGGACTGGAATCATCCAGCCCATTTTTGCTATTATTTTCAAACATTCCTCTTTTTCCAATAAGAAATAATATCATGGGTATAAACAGAAGAGATTTCGTTAAAACCACTGCCGTTGCAGCAGCAGCCACAGCTATAGGAATATCCCTGCCAAAAAGTATGATGGCAGCCACACCTGAAAAAT
>JAOZLI010000210.1 GCA_029934915.1 Desulfocapsa sp.
TTTATTAGTTGCCAAAAAGGCTCTTCAGCCCCTGTTCCAATAACTTCTGTGTACTATTTGCATTTTTATCAGATGTTACCTCGCCATCATCTGTTTTTAGATGCTTCTGCAGCTCATTGACTAAGAGATCCTGTGCCTGTGACTTCAATAAACCTGCAAGATCTGCCTCCTCTTTTAGATCAGAAAATTTACCTTGGATCCGATATGGAATCACAAATTTACTAAAATCCGTTTTTCCTGATTTTTCATTCCTATCAAGAGCCCTGGTGAGGGATACGTTAAGCAGATAGTCCACATACTCCTCTCCAAGATCAACCTTCCCACTCCCTGTAACCTTCATTAGATCTGACGTTGCGCTTAAATCAGCATTCACAAAAACACCGTCAGTGATAACACCGCTGGCAGAAATAAGAGCAAAACCTGTTGGTTCGTCTTCTGCTGCGCCCACAACATTTTCTCCTTCATACAGAGCTTTTGCCTGTCGGATCACCTGTAGAATTTGCAGTTTTTTAATAACACCATCAGCAAAAGAGAGGTTCATTGTTCCGTTTGTATTACCTATCAGCTGTTTTTTGTAATTCCCGTGACTCTTTATCTGCAAATCAAGATCAGCTGTACCGGTCAGATCTTCCTTTCCAGTCATATCTTTCAGCAGTGGTCCAATTTGTACATGATTAAGTTTTTCCTGTAGATGCAATAGAGGCGCACTCCCACGCACATCCAGAGTCGCCTCAGCAGCTACAGAGCCCTCATAGAGTTCTGCTTGAAATGGCTGCAATTTGAGCAAACCATCCTTCCCTTCTGCCTTTAGCTGGATATTGCTCAAATGAATATTAGCTGCTTTCATAGCAGTTGCTCCAAGATCGAGTTTAAACTGCAGACCTTTAAGCATCTCCACAGGAAAAACTGGCTGTAACGCTACCTGCTCTTGAGGTGTTTGTTCCGTTGGTGCCTGTGGCTTCGAAGCCTGTATCTGAGGAGCAGGAGTACTCTCCGGCTCAACGGATACTATTGGTGCGACAGTGGCATAACGATCAAGATCCAGAAGATCCAGATTCATGGTGAATTCATAGACCGGGTGTTCGGGGTCAATGAGCACAAAATGCCCCTTGGCTTGTGCGCCATCAAGCAGAACCGTCATATCTGAAACTGTTATTTTCTTTTTAGTCCCGGAAAAGTCACAGGAAAACCCTACCTGCGTTAAGGCCGCCTCATCCTTCCACTGTGGCTGATTTACTTTATTATCAGCAAGGAACTGGCGAAGGGAAAAGACTGGAACGGAAAATTTTCCGTGAAAGGCTGGATTTGCATAATCAGTGATTTCAGCATTAAGCTGTAGTTTCAACGCTCCGCTCTCAAGGCTGAGATCCTTCAATCCAATATCTTTCTTAGCAAGATCCAGAGTGGCATCAAAGGCGAGAGTAAGTTCCGTTTCCTGCAAACCAAAGCCATTCACTTTGCTTTGCAGCCTAAAGCCAGCAATATTCACAAATTTTGTTGCAAGATTCAGGCTTACGTCACTTTCAAGACTAGTATGAACCGAAATGGTAGCATTACTGTCACCAGAAGAAATAAGAGTAAAGGCAGATTGCAAATGAAATGGCAGACCACTCTGTACCCGCCCTGTCTGTACGCTAAAATCTTTCAGCTCAAATTGTTTATTTGTCCGTTTATCTTCGTAGCGCAGGCTAATCCGGGAGAGTTCGAGTGTACCAAGGTCAACGGCAGGCGGTGCCGTCGGTTTTTTTGCGTGTTCGGCCTGTGATGATGGTTGCTGCGGTGCCTGTTTTTTTGTAGTAACAGCTGGGATTGTTTTTGAAGAAAGTTCCCAATTCCCGATCCCGTCACTATTTCGTATCAGATTACAATACACACCATGAAGTTTGACATCTTGAATAACCAGCCGTTTTTCTCGTAAAAGAGGCATAATGGAGAATGCAATTCTTGCCTCTTCGCTACGAAATAAAATAACATCAGGAAATGCGGCAGTGGAATCCACCTGAATCTGTCCCAATGAAAATAGGACATCAAGACCTGGAGTTATCTGAAAGTTAATATCTCCTGGAATATGCAGTTGATAACCGCTTTTCTCAAAGGCCAGCGTCTCAATTTTTTCTTTGTAATCATTGGGATCAAGGATGAAAGGTAATAGTAAAACGAGGGCGACAACGGCCACCACTGTCAGTAACAGTATGGACCCCAGCCAAATCATGATGCGTTTCATAGTTGCTTCCTTTTATGTGTCTCTAAATTTATCTAACATTTTATCACTTTCCTTATTCTGCCACAGACTGGCACAACAAATCAAATAACAAACATGTTTTTAATTCAATCAACCTTGAAGCAACTGCAAAAACTCATCTTCCGTGAGTATCTTTTTGCCCTTTTCCTGCGCTTTTTTCAGTTTTGATCCCGGTTTTTCGCCAACCACCAGAATGGTCAGTTTTTTTGTTATTCCACTGGCAACCTGACCGCCATTTTCCTTGACCAGTTTCTTAGCTTCACTCCGGGAGAGTTTCTTCAAACTCCCTGTAAACAGCAGTACTTCATCGCTTAACAGTTGTTTTTCCTGACTCTGTTCAGTTACCAGCGGAATACAACCTGCCTCCTGGAATCGCACAAACATCTGCTGAATAGCAGGATCCTCCAGGTAGTCAATAATCGCATTTGCCGCTTGCTCGCCGAGACCTTCAATTTCAAGTAGATCCGCTTTTGATACTTGTAAAAAGTTTTCAAGACTTAAGAATGTTCGTTCCAAAAGCGCAGCCGTCACCTCACCAACAAAACGAATACCCAGAGCTGCCAGAAACCGACCCAAGGATGGTGTTTTCGCCTGTGTAATCCCCAGTACCATATTTTCTGCGGATTTTGTTCCCCAGCCCTCAAGGTGTTCAACATCTTCTTTTTTCAGTTGAAAGATGTCCGGCAGATCAGCGATCAATTTACGTTCAAATAACTGTTCTACACTCTTCTTCCCAAGCCCCTCGATATCCAGTCCTGCTTTTGAACAGAAATGAACCAGGGCACGAAGACGTTGAGCGGAACAATGGGGATTGACACAGCGGGTGACCACTTCTGTTTCAATTTTCTGCAGGGGGTGAGAACAGACAGGGCAGGAGTCGGGAAGTTTAATTATGACTTCACTCCCGTTACGTTTTTCGACTATTGCCTTCACAATTTCAGGAATAACATCGCCCGCGCGCTGAACGAGCACAGTATCCCCTATTCGGAGATCTTTTCGTGCAATCTCATCACCATTATGCAATGTTGCACGACTCACCATCACACCTCCCACATCTACAGGTGCAAGGATCGCAACAGGTGTTACAGCACCTGTACGGCCCACCTGAAACTCAACCTTTTGAATGGTAGTGGTGGCCTGAACGGCAGGAAATTTACAGGCAATGGCCCAACGGGGGGCACGAGCTTTTGCGCCCAAACGACTCTGCAAAGCAAAATCATCCACCTTTACAACCATTCCATCGATCTCATAGCTGAGATCATGACGCAGTTCGGCAAGTTCTGAAAATCTTTGCGTTGCACTTTTGATATCAGGACAAAATTTGATATGCGAATTAACCGGGAACCCAAGATCTGCCAGGAAGACAAACATCTCCTGTTGGGTCTTGCATCCCGTTGCAACGGGGTCTGCAACTGCGTAGACAAAAAACTTGAGGGGACGAGTGGCGGTAATTGCAGGATCAAGCTGACGAAGTGAACCGGCTGCAGCGTTTCGTGGATTGGCGAAGAGATCTTCACCTGATTCTGCCCGCTGTGCGTTTAATTTTTCAAGTCCATCTAGACTCATAAAGACTTCACCACGCACTTCAAGACGTGGAATAGCCATATTCAAGAGACGCAATGGAATGGAACTGACGGTTCGCAGTTGAGCAGTTATATTTTCGCCAACTTTGCCATTTCCACGGGTACTACCCTGCACCAAAATCCCGTCTTCATAAACAAGCTCAACGGCCAGACCATCCAGTTTCGGCTCGGCCATATAGGATGGCGCCGTATCCTGAAGCAAATAGCGCAGGAGGCGATCCTCAAAATCGAGTAAATCCTGATCGGAAAAAGCATTTTCCAGACTGAGCATAGGGATACGATGCTCCACCTGCTCAAACTTATCAAGGGCCTCTCCCCCCACTCGCTGACTGGGTGAATCGACTGTTACCCAATCAGGATGCTCTTCTTCTATTTCCAGTAGTTCCTGAAAAAGAAGATCATATTCGCCATCTGAAATCTGTGGATTATCAAGGACATAATAGTGGTGAGAATGTACTGTCAGTTGTTCACGCAACTCTCTGAGCCGTTGTTTCGCGTCCATAGTTGTTACTTTGGTGGCTGCAACAAATTGCCACCCTTGGCAATATTTTCGTGTTTTACTTCATCGATAAAAATGAGGATCGCCTCTGGTGGCTTTCCTGCTTCTTTGGCAATTACATCTGTAACACCTTTGCAGATATTACTTTTTTGTTCTTTGCTTAATTCACCGGCTACCCGGATGTTTACGTATGGCATTTTGTCTCCTTGGTTGTACTTCAAAATCGCCAGCAGGGGCTGGCTCCTACATCAAAAGCTATCTGTTTTTGTAATACGGATTCAAAGTCAGCAGGAGGGTATTTCGCATTTTTGGCGTAGTGAACGTGTATCGTACTGTGTACGGATTTAAAAATGAGAATATCGAATGTCGAACAAGGAATGTCGAATGTCGATCGGAATAAAAGACGACCGCTTGAAGTTTTTCCCTTCTGCGGTTCGACATTCCTTGTTCGACATTCGATATTCGTCTTTGTGT
>JAOZLI010000522.1 GCA_029934915.1 Desulfocapsa sp.
CATTTCAGAAATTCAAACAGTGCGTGGTGATTGGCAAAAAAAAGATGCTTGTTTCTAAAAAGAAGTCAGAAACAACAGAGTTTCAGTTACAGAATCTGGCAAAGATGGAACCGGAGGAATTTCTGGACGAGGTATATTCTCTTGAGAATATGACGCCCATAACAGTACCGTCTCCAGCAAAGGTACTTGAAACCTTCAAGGCCAAAAAGACAGATCCATTGGAAGCAATTCCACGAATACGCAAAGCAGGAATTTTGCAAAATATCCTGGATGAACTTGCTCCAAACAAAAACAATAGGATCCGTCCATTAACTCCACTGGAAAACGGCCATATGGCCCTTATGCTGGCAGGAGGATATATGAATGGAGCCATAGAAAAAGACGGTCGGCAACTGGTTATCAAAGGTGTGGTGCATAAATCCGAGAAGGTTATCAGTGTTCGTGAGAACGACTCGGGTGATGGCTCTATTACCACAAGAGATCAGTATATTCCAACCGTGAAGGTCATTGATATGCAAACCGCTGAGCTGATTACTGTTCAGTAGGAGGTAGTGACCATGAAATGGCAACAAAAGCTAACCAGAAAAGAATTGCAGCATCTCCGTGAAACTGATTGTAAAACGCTCGAAGATGTAAGGCGTAATGTGGCCTATCAATCTCAAATGCGTTTCCCCTGTTGGGAATGTGTTGAGATCGGTCGTAAACTCCGTATCAGCGTAGAATTGACTGCATTTCACGCTCAACATAAACCATAACGAACCACTAAACCCAAACGGGGAGTTTTCCCCGCATGGGGTCTCTCTCCGTGTTTTTTTAGGAGAAAGACAACCATGAACACCCACTACATAAAAGTTCAGGCTGCCGGTTTTGTCACATATTGTGATGCTCTGATTGCTAGAGTTGCCAGTGACGAACTTCTTGCCTGTTTTATAAGCCTTATTGGTACCCCATCCAATGTGAAAGCATTGTCTGCTATTTTATATGGCGGAGACACTTGCCGAGTTTCAAGCCCGGATGATCCCGTTCGTGAGTTTGAATTCTTAGGTTCTGTACAAACAAGTCGTGAACTCGGTTTCCCGGGTGGCTTGCGAACCTGCAGAACCAGAAAGATCGGTGACACTGTCAATAAGATACTGGTGAGTACCGATTATTTCACTGAAAGTTCAACGTCATCTGCCAAATCAGGATTATCCTCATTTGTCTATGGGCCGGATATGCCCACCATAATGGATCGGGCATTTCTATTGCTTGATGCCGCAACCACTATTCCATTGAAACAGGAATGGAAGGTTTGGCTCTGGGATGAGATTCTGCAACCTGAAAAGCTGCACTCTTT
>JAOZLI010000523.1 GCA_029934915.1 Desulfocapsa sp.
CTCTGGGATGCAGCAAATTCTCTAAGAGCTTATGGCGGTATCAAAGCCTCGGACTATGCTGTGCCAGTACTGGGAGTGATTTTCCTGCGCTTTGCGGATAATAAATACTCCCATGCCGAAGCTGCAATAAAGACAGCCTTTGCAAAAGATACAGACAGCAGGCTTGAGCGTCCCATTCACCAAGTCGCCATAGAACAATGCGGTTTCTACCTGCCGGAGAAAGCACGATATGACTATCTTCTTAACCTGCCCGGCGACGTAAATATCGCTTCTGCGATTAAAGAGGCGATGGAAGCCATTGAACAGTATCAGGATGCTCAGTTTCAGGGGGTTTTACCCAAAGATCCCTATTTTGATATTGAGAAAAAACAAAAAGATATCCTACCCCAATTACTAAAAGCCTTTTCCGATATTCCCAAAGATGCGACAGGCGATGTATTTGGGAAAATCTATGAATATTTTCTTGGCAAATTTGCCCTCAGTGAAGGACAAAAAGGTGGAGAGTTCTTTACTCCCACCTCTGTGGTTCGCTTTATCGTTGAGGTCATCGAACCATTTCAGGGAAAGATCTTTGATCCGGCCTGCGGTTCCGGCGGTATGTTTGTTCAATCGGCTAATTTTCTGCAAAAGGCAAATCAGGGACTCGACAAAATATATGTAGAGGGTCAGGAATTTATGGGCGAGACCGTTCGCCTTGCCAAGATGAACCTGCTGGTAAACAACCTACGTGGAGAAATTTACGAGGTTAATTCCTATGAGGATATTGATTATTTTGGCAGCAAAGGCAAGTACGATTATGTTATGGCCAATCCGCCCTTTAATGTAAAAGGTATCAAGGAATCTACGGTAAAGAATGACAAGCGCTTTACCCATTACGGCTTACCCAAACCCAAAAGCGGTAAAAAGGGGCAGGATAAAATCACCGATGCCAATTATCTCTGGATCTCCCTCTTTGCCACCTCATTAAATGAAACAGGCCGGGCCGGATTTGTTATGGCAAATTCCGCCTCCGATGCCAGAAACGCAGAGTATGAAATACGTCGTAAGATGGTGGACAGTGGTATCGTTGACTGCATGGTGACCATCCCCTCCAATATGTTTTACACCGTTACCCTGCCAGCCACCCTCTGGTTTCTGGATAAGGACAAGATCGGCACAGAACGGCAGGAAAAAATACTTTTTATTGATGCCCGAAACACTTTCCGCCAGATTGATCGTGCCCACCGGGACTGGAGCGAAGAACAGATTCAGAGCCTGGCTGCCATTGTTGCTTTGTATCGTGGAGAAAAAGAGCATTATCTTGGTCTGATTGGCGGCTATATGGAAAAAGC
>JAOZLI010000211.1 GCA_029934915.1 Desulfocapsa sp.
ACGGCGCTTTGGATGGTGGGATAATCTGCAGGAACATTTCTTTTGCCATCCGCACTGCTTTGCCGGGTGCAGACATGTGCAATATCGGAATCGCTGTCCACTTCCCCATCATTGGCCGTGAGCCGTATGGTATAACATCCCGGTGTATCGACGGTCAGCAGTGGGTTGTCGGTTTCACCATTTTTAAGAAGCGCTTTACTTGTGGAAGGTCTGAAAAACAACTCCCATTCATAGGTTAAGGAATCACCATTAGGATCAACGCCTTCGTACACAAAAAGCGATACCGTATCACCAAGATTCACTTCACTTACATGAATACCGATTTTTACCGTTGGCGGTCTGTTTTCAATAGCTCGTATGGTTACAGTTTTTGGAGAACCGGCCATTCCCCATCGATCGGTGACGATAAGTTTTACACTATACTCTCCCTGAACATCCGGTATGAAAACAGGTTTTTCAACCTTTGCATCAGCAAATTTGGCATTACTCGACCAGGGTTTCTCCGCAAGCTGCCACTTGTATGTTATGGCATCACCATTAGGATCAAGACTCTCCCCACCATCCAACACAACCTTATCGCCAGTGTAGGCCTCAAGCGAAAAGCTAATACTTGCTGATGGAGGATCGTTTACACCTCTTTCTTCCGCAATTGTTAACGCCCCACCGTAAACACCAATATCATTTCGTTCCGTGCCAAGAGATGGGTAAAAATTAAGATCATTATACTCTGCTTCCGGATCCCCTTTATCAATGGCCGGAGAACCTGCCCGCAGATGATAATCATGTGCTGCAGCATCAACATATAGGGGATCAGCAATAACATTACTTGCCGCTCCGTAGGTTAGTTCATCTTCGTAACCACCAAACTGCAGGCGGGCATACCAGATATAGTCAGGATATAGATTATCCGCGGCATTGTTGGAAAAGAGCAGATTATAGGAATAGCCCTTCCCTTCAGATTTTATCCCGGTTTTGCCATTATGGGTGATTATATTATTTTTTATAACCGGTATCCCCTGCGTTCCTGTGGAGATAATTCCAGCCAAGCGGTTGGATGTTACAGTATTATTTATTATGGACATGGGTGTCATGCCGCATCTGATACCACTATGATTGTTTTCATAGATGATATTGTTATAGATCGTACCGGTGGTCCAGGCACCGTTAATACCAGCACGGTTATTGTTGTGGATCACATTACGTACAACATCTATGGATGAAACCGGCAGCGATCCAACGCTGATTCCTGCCATTCGATTGTGACTGATTCGGTTCCCCCGTATTTGCAGGGAACACCCCTTTTCGAGATAGATCCCACTTTTTTCATTGTGAGAAATGATATTATCCCTGATAATGGCAGAACTTTCACTGCAGTATATACCAGCGGCCTTGTTCCCTTTGATGATATTATTTATGATGGTTGGTGAGGTGCCTTTACAATACACACCGGACCCTATATCAGAGCCGCCGGCAACAAAGGGACTGCCGCCACTTAGCACAACAAAGCCATCAAGTACGGCATCATCTGCGCCAAAGACAACCCACCCTCCCCGCTTTCCACCATTTATAATCGACAGGTGTTTGCTACTGTCCCGAACATGAAAACGTTTATCCCAACCGCCCTGCAACACAACACCTTGCCGTAACTTAACATTCTCGTAATATGTCCCAGCTGCCACATGTACAGAATCTCCTCTTTCAGCAACATTCAGTGCCTGCTGAATGGTCGGATATTCCACTGGTACCTGAATATTCCTTGCCACCGACTCACCACAGGAGAGCGACAGGCAGCATGTGAATAGTATAAAGAAAATATATCGCATAGGTTCTAATTTGATTGCAGCGGCGGCAGGATAAGTCAAAGTTATTTCTTACCGAGCCCTTAACTCCCCTGCAAACGTTCTTTGGTTTCAACGGCAGCCTTCATCATCCTGAACAGTTCCCGGTAATGTTGTTTATTGCGTGTTGTTACATACTGATAGATAACCTTTCTCATTTCTGTTTCCTTCAGGCTGGGGCAATCATCTAAAAAATCACCAATACACTGGCTTTTCCAATCCGGCTCGAAAGGAATCTGCTCCTTAAGACATTCCTGATGTTGCTCAACAGCCTCACTAATCAAGGTATCTCGCATCCGTTCTGCTACATGGAACTGCTTTTGGGCGTGCAGCTGAGATCCCTTTCTATTGGTAACATAGAGATACATTTCATCAATCGGTCCCTGGCGCAACACCTTTGCCAGATATTTAATCTGCCGATTCCTGGATCCTCCTTTCAACCCTCTGGTGGCAAGGATTTCTTCATGAATCACCGTTCCGCCCGGAAAGGATTTTAATTCCTTATCGGAAAGATCCGCAACTTCCGCTGCCAACGATCCTACCTGCTTATACATACGTTTCTTTTCAGATCTACTAATAAATTCTGCCATACTTCCCTCCAGGGGTCATCAAGAAAATGTGAGTCTGTTAAAGCCACCCTTTTCAAACCATGGACGACTGGCATCCAGGTTATTGAGTTCAAAAAGCATCACCTCAAGGATCAAATACACCTTGGTGTTTTCACGAACACAGGCGGTCAGTGTTTCTCCGTGATGCCCCAGAGCTGAATGCAAATGGATACGTGGCTCATCATCCTCGAAATGGATGGAGCCGGTACCCACTGCTTCCCGCGCCCCATCGATCTCGCACCAGACGGGTGTTGGTGGCATAACAGGTTTTTCAGGTCCTGTCACAGCCTTTGTATGCCGGATTCCACCAAGAATCTGAAACCAACAGCTTTTAATCTCTTCTTTTATGACAATCTCCTTTAACCCCTCTAAAAGATCGTCCCCATCATCAAAGCGTATCATAAGTACGCGTCCTATTGATCCTGTTCTATAATCCATATTTTCCTATAAAATAGCAACAATCCTTACACAAAAAGGATTCATTTTTTTTAAATCTAAAGCAACCTTGAATAACAAAGAATAATTATGATAATCTTTTTATAGACGTTTGGGGGGAATACTTTTTGCGAATCCCCCTGTACTATTGTTGACAAACTCGTAAAAAGTGAAATTTCAGCAACCATCACCAAGGGGGATTTTTATGCTTAGCTTACCCAGAGTTCTTTTACCGTTCACGGCTTTCCTATGGTGTATGCTACCAGCCAGTGTTTTTGCATCTTCAGGCTATCCTGCTGAAACACTGGATTTAACCAGCAGCAACGTGGGATACATTGCTCTGCTTCTTTTTGGAATAGCCTACCTCTTTGTAATGGCAGAAGAATACACCCATCTTCGCAAATCAAAACCAGTCCTGCTGGCAGCCGGTGTTATCTGGGTTCTTATTGCAGCCGTTTACGCCCGGCACGATATGCCCCATGCAGCTGGAATTGCCATTCGACACAATATTCTTGAATATGCCGAACTTTTTTTCTTCCTGCTGGTTGCCATGACTTACATCAACTCCATGGAAGAACGACTGGTTTTTCAAGCGCTGCGGGCAAAACTTGTCAGTGCAGGACTTTCTTTTCGGCAACTCTTCTGGATAACCGGAGCCCTCTCCTTTGTCATCTCTCCTGTTGCCGACAATCTTACCACCGCCCTGCTGATGTGCGCTGTTGTTATGGCACTTGGCAAGGGAAAACCAAAATTTGTATCCCTGGCCTGTATCAATATCGTTGTAGCAGCAAACGCTGGTGGAGCTTTCAGTCCTTTTGGGGATATCACTACATTAATGGTCTGGCAAAAGGGTATTATCAGCTTTAGTGAATTCTTTGCCCTGTTCATCCCATCTCTTGTAAACTGGATAATTCCTGCCGCCATTATGAGTTTTGCCATAGAAAAAAGCAAACCTGAGGGAGACGGTGAGGTCGTCATAATGAAACGAGGTGGTATTATAGTTATTGTTCTTTTTCTTATGACCATAGCAACGGCCGTAAGTTTCCACAACTTTCTGCATCTGCCTCCCATGACCGGTATGATGATGGGACTTTCCTACCTGAAAATTTTCGGCTTTTATCTGAAAAAGAGTCATAACAGATATGCAAAAGGTGTTACCTACGATCCGGAAAAAGCAAAAGACGAAATTGGCGATCCGGTTTCCTACGATATCTTTAAAAATGTTGCACGAGCAGAATGGGATACTCTGTTTTTCTTCTACGGTGTTATTCTCTGCGTTGGCGGCCTTGGCTTTATGGGCTATCTTGGCATGGTTTCACACGTTATGTATGAGAACTGGGGCGCAACACCTGCTAACGTAACGGTTGGTATACTGTCTGCCATTGTGGATAACATCCCGGTTATGTTTGCCGTCCTCACCATGATGCCCGACATGTCCCATGGACAGTGGCTATTGGTTACACTTACTGCTGGCGTTGGCGGCAGCCTGCTTTCCATTGGTTCTGCAGCTGGTGTTGCTCTTATGGGACAGGCACGAGGCATTTACACATTTGGAGCGCACTTGAAATGGATGCCAGTTATTGCCCTTGGGTATGCGGCGTCCATTGTTGTCCACCTTGTGGTGAATGGGAGTAAGTTCTGATTTCACATTGCTAAAAGACGTAACAGGCAAAAAGGCCTGACAGAATTTCTATCAGGCCTTTTACATGTAGTTCTTCATACTCGATCTGACAGTCGCTAACACACTGGATGTCCTACTGGCAACAAAAGCCCTTGATGTTACACAAAGTTCAATGTGTACCCGCCCCTCTCTTTACACGAATATAATACTTCCACCGTCATATAAATAATCATCGTTTAAATTTACAATCTCAACATTAAGATTATTTAGGAATT
>JAOZLI010000212.1 GCA_029934915.1 Desulfocapsa sp.
GCTACTGCCACTGCGACGGACGCTCCAACCATCGGATTATTCCCCATCCCAATAAGTCCCATCATTTCTACATGGGCAGGAACAGAAGAAGACCCGGCAAACTGTGCATCGGAATGCATTCTTCCCATGGTGTCAGTCATACCGTAAGAGGCAGGACCAGCAGCCATATTATCAGGATGCAGAGTACGTCCGGTTCCGCCACCTGAAGCCACAGAAAAGTACTTCTTTCCCTGTTGGTTACATTCTTTCTTATAGGTTCCGGCAACGGGATGCTGGAAACGGGTGGGATTCGTTGAGTTTCCAGTGATGGACACATCAACCCCCTCCAGATGATTGATCGCGACACCTTCCCGCACATCATCAGCGCCATAACAACGCACATTGCCACGCTCACTATCAGAGAATCGCTTCTCATTGGTAACCGTCAACTCAGAAGTTGCATAATCAAATGTAGTTTCCACGCTGGTAAAACCATTAATACGGGAAATAATATAGGCAGCATCCTTGCCAAGCCCATTCAGGATAACCCGCAAAGGTTCCTTACGAACATGATTGGCGGATTTGGCAAGCCCAATGGCTCCTTCCGCCGCCGCAAAGGATTCGTGTCCTGCGATAAATGCAAAGCACTTTGTCTCTTCACGTAATAACATGGCGGCCAGATTTCCGTGTCCGATTCCAACCTGACGATTTTCAGCAACAGAGCCAGGAATACAGAAGGCCTGCAACCCAACACCTAAGGTAGAGGCGATATCAACGGCCTTGGTCTCACCTTTTTTTATGGCAATGGCAGCACCAACTATATATGCCCAACAGGCGTTATCAAAACAAATGGGCTGAATGTCCCTTACAATCTTGGCAACATCAACACCATAATCGTCACAAACCTGCTTTGCTTCTTCAAGGGTTTCCATGCCGTATTCCATCAGCACCGGAATGATCTGATCGATCCGCCTTTCATAACTTTCAAATAATGCCATAACGCTCCTCCCTATTCCTCACGCGGATCAATTGTTTTTACAGCATCAGCAAAACGGCCATAGGTGCCAGTCGCTGCTTCCATAGCCTTGTTTGCATCTTCACCCTTCCTGATGGCTTCCATCATACGGCCAAGATGAACAAACTTATAGCCGATAATCTCATCATTATCGTCAAGGGCAAGCTCAAGAACATATCCTTCAGTGACTTCAAGATATCGCGGACCTTTAAGTCTGGTACCATAGGTACTTGCAGTAACAGAACGTAATCCCTTGCCAAGATCTTCAAGACCAGCGCCAATTGGCAGTCCGCCTTCGGAAAATGCAGATTGACTACGACCATACACGATCTGCTGAAACAGCTCACGCATAGCCACATTGATAGCATCACAGACAAGATCTGTATTCAGCGCTTCAAGAATGGTCTTGCCGGGCATAATTTCAGAGGCCATGGCAGCAGAATGAGTCATCCCTGTACAGCCAATGGTCTCGATCAGTGCTTCTTCAATGATTCCGTCTTTGATATTCAACGTCAGCTTACACGCACCCTGATGGGGCGCACACCAGCCAACTCCGTGGGTCAAACCACGAATATCCTTAATTTCTTTGGCCTGCGTCCATCCACCTTCCTGGGGAATGGGTGATGGCCCGTGATTGCATCCCTGTGTGAGGGGACACATTTCCTTTACTTCAGAAGAGTATTCCATAGGGTCTCCTTTTGGTTGATTGTAAAAATAACAAGATAAAGGATATAGACGAAAGGAGCAACAATTACTCTACGCTTTCAGCTAACCCTGTTTGCTGCTGCTTCCTATTTTTCTTCAGGATCATAATAATTGCCGTAAACAGCAAAACAGGGACAATCTGTAAATACGATCGGTTAACAGTGGTTCCATTCAACAACCATTTAAAGGATTCACTGAAACAGAACAGATAAAAGAAAGAAACAAGAAGCAACAGACTGTATATCGCAAGTATTAATTCCTCTTTCTTTCTGTAAAAAAATGTCAGGGAAAGGATCACCAGAGGGAGTAACGTTCCGACCACTATCCAGTTGTTATGGACAAATCCGAACTGATCCTTCAACGGAGCAATAGATTCGACAAGATGGTTTACCGGGCGTATTTTATCCCATAATATTCGAGTCCAGGTCGTTTGTGCCAAGAAAGGAGGAACCGTATCAGGGTATTTCATAGCAAGTACATTAATAGCTGCCAATCCACCCATAAGAAAAGTAGTGGTCATGAGCCAGATGGCTCCCGGTTTTAACCAGTGACGTCGTAACGCAAGTGCAATAAACAGAGCATAAAAACTAAAGACAAAATAAGGTGCCTTTCCCTCAGACTTGATCGCAGGAAGGCAGGAAAGAAAAAACAGAGCCAGAATAAGATCGTCTTTCTTCCCGTAAACACCATAGCGGTACGCGTAACAGCAACTAAAACACACAAATATAGCCATAATCATATCTGCATACCCCGTCATTACACTATGATTAAGCAATAACGGAAACGACGATAAAATATAAACCCCTATCAAGGCACCACTCTTACCAATATGAACCGCAAGATTGGCATAAAAGAGGACAAGCAGCGCCACATAAAAGTTAAAATATGTCAGATTAAGGTTGTATTCATTCCATTCTCCAATCCCCATGCCAAACCAGGACATGATAAATCCGGGAATATGAGGTTGATGGACAGCAAACCCTGCACTCCCCTGATGATAATATGTATGTTTTGCCAGGGAAAGCAAAACAGTAAAAGAGTCGTCACTACGCTGCAGATCAGCTACATTCATACCAAACACATAGAGGATCTTTGTGACAATCAGAAAAATCAACAGCCACTGCCACCAGCTACATGAAAATCTCATCCCGGAAAAAGCATTTTTCACAGCGTCTGATAGAGACGCAAGTGGAATTGTTTTCTGGTATACACATTGAAGACAATACACAAGCAGTGGGATCAACTGCAACCAGGCGATTGTGCCTTGTCTTACAGGAATTCCGAAACGATCCAACAGGCTCATTTCTACTCCGATCAGCATGATTCCAACCAGGTAACTCAAGGCAAACTGTTCGCCAAGGGAGCGTGCGGCAATTCCTGGCCATCTGAGCAGGGAGAGCAAACTAAATCCAGCTATGACAGCAAGGGAAGTGGGAAAAATATAACTTATTAGTACCATATTATTTTTTATCGATTCGCTGGTAAATTTTTATATGCTTATGCAACGTGGCCACTTGCTGCCAATCAGCATTTTTTCCCAGTGGACTTTGGGCCAGCACAGCATAGTCTGCGTTCTCCATCTGTAATACCCGCATGGCAGGCCGTCCATAATACGCTATTCTGCCGGCAACAGTACCGTACGGATCTATCTTTTTATTTACCCGAAGATAATAAGCAGCATCAGCCGGGATATTTTCATTTAGATACTTTACCAGGTCTCCAAACCAAAACGCACCATGCTCCTGCAGGGAAAGATGATCATAAAAATCTTTTGCTTCTGTTTTTCTTGAGAATGCCTGTTGCACATTTTGAAACAGATCGACACTGTTTCTGCAATCAAGAAGCACCACAAAAACAACACAGGCAATGCTGCTATGGAGTATAATACTGAATTTTTTTCTGGAAAAATATTTTCGAATACAAAAGATCAAAAAAACAACCGGCAAAGCCAACCAGAAGATAAACGTAACCCCACGGCCGGCCATCTGCCAGGATGGTACAAAATTGATATCCCCGATGCTCATAGGACGATACGTGAATAGAGTGCTAAGCAGTTGCCCTGTCCGCTCAACCAGGCCAAGTGAAGACGCCACAGTGTGACGAACAACGTAGTGATTACCTTTCTTCATCGCACCTGTAAAAACAAATCCGACAGTCTTGGCTCCGGCCAAGCCCTCATGGCTATCAGTATCGATAGAGATTGTTTGCCACTGTTTTGCAATGATCTGGTTACTAATGTCCACCGTACGCGTACCCGGGTGCTGCTCCTGGTTCGGCCAGTACATCAGAAAAATTCTGGCTCCACGCGGCTTCTTCTCTAAATAGATTTCAAAATCCAGCCGGCTGAAGAGCAGATTTGGGTCGGCAACTGTATGCAGGATAATTGATTTCTGCTCTACAACATTCCCCCTGACACCTTCCCCTTTATCCTCTACCTGAGCCCTTGGAGTAAGTTGTTTTGCACCACTTGGAGATACTGTCTCACTGCAAATAAGCCACTTCTGCAAGGCATATTCATGCGTAGTAAAGGAGGACGTGTCGGAAGCAATATAGAGTAATACAAGGAAAGAAGTCAGGAGTGAAATCAGGATAGTAATAGTTTCCTGCTTCTTCGGTTTAGATATTTTCATACGCAATACTTGATTACTCATTCTGAAATTTTTTCTAACTACGAAGAGTTGAGGGGGTAAGATGCTGTATACATGAGAATAACACCGTATTCATATCAGTGTTAGAGGGAAGACGCAACTATTACGTGCCAATAAACTTGTCTTTTAAACAAGCCTGCGCGGTTGACTAGACATAATGCTTAACACAATAGCCCAGCCGGGCTGCAAGGTACCAGCAATTTCTGCTTCAAGAAAATCATCCTGATTTGCGAAAGTATGGTGTACCGGAGAGGTCTGCAAAATAACAGAAACCGGTTTGCGGAAAAATGGCGTTTTATACCTGCTACCTGGCTCAATTCTCATAGGCCAAATCTGGTATCTTGCTAAAATGCTTTTCGTTATTGCTGCTTACTACTCTGTAACCGATACTGACAGCAGTTGCAGCGATGAGCAACGGGAAAATCATC
>JAOZLI010000213.1 GCA_029934915.1 Desulfocapsa sp.
AACTCTCCAGTTTGATATCCTAAATCTCCTAAGAGATTCTTTATTTTATTCACCTGGTTTCCACCAGGGTAAAACAAAGGCGTTACTTTGAATTACAAAGTTTGCCCATGATGCAAATAAATGCATCGGTTGGGCCCGTTTGCTGTTTAATAATTTATTGTTATTCAGTTTTCAAGGATCGTTACAACTTACCACTAAGATAAGATGTGCAGGCTATCCTGCGTCGAGGCGGTTAATATAATTCACTTTTTAAAAGCTGTCAACATTTAAAATGTTCGACTGGCTCTTTTTCGTGAGGCCGACTTCGATGCCGTAAGGTTTCCCTCAAGGCCGCGGCAAATTACTCTTTTGAGGGGGGGCTGTCAACGATAAAAAGCATCTTTCTTTTTTTTTAATGCTATTTATCCTTTATGGCGAATCTGAGTTGTAAAATATATCTGTTTTTCATATAGTTAAAGCGTAGCATTGAAATACCATACAAACATAAAAATGAGATATATATATGAGTGATATAAATTTACTGCTTCGTAAACTTCCAAAGATTGACCGGGTAATGGACGATCTTCCCCCCGATCTGATTATCGATATACCCGTATCATTAGTAAAGAGATCCATACAGGAGCTTATTGCCTCTAAGAGAAAAGCTATATTAGCTGGTGAGTTGAAAAGTCTTCCTGGTAACTCAGCAGATTGGCAACAGCTTTTCATTGATGCTATACATTGTAAGAATAGTCTTAACTATAAACGTGTCATCAATGGTACAGGTGTTGTTATCCATACTAATTTAGGTCGTTCGCTGCTTGGTAGGGATAGTATAGATGCTATACAACGAGCTGGAAGTTGTTACACCAATCTTGAGTTTGATCTTGTTAGTGGAAAACGTGGAAGTCGATATTCTCTAGTGGAAGATATTATATGTGATCTAACTGGTGCTGAGTCAGCAATTGTTGTTAATAATAATGCAGCAGCTGTTCTACTTGCCTTAAACACCCTCTCTTTAAATGCTGAGTCAATTGTATCAAGGGGACAGCTTGTTGAGATTGGCGGATCATTTCGTATCCCCGATGTTATGGCGAGTAGCGGGGCTTTGATGGTTGAAGTGGGTGCAACCAATCGCACACATCTCTTTGATTATAAGAATGCGATAACAGAAAAAACAGCCCTGCTCTTGAAAGTACATACCTCCAATTTTCGTGTAATCGGCTTTACATCTGAAGTATCCGTTGCAGAACTTGTGAGTCTTGGCCGCGAAGAATCGATACCTGTAATGGAAGACCTTGGCAGTGGATCGTTAATAGATCTTTCTCCCTGGGGGTTACCCAAAGAGCCAACGGTACAGGAAATTGTAAAAGATGGTGCAGATATAGTGACATTTAGCGGGGACAAGCTGCTTGGTGGCCCACAGGCTGGTATTATAGTTGGACGCAAGCAATATATAGATAAAATTAAAAGAAATCCCATGAACCGTGCCCTGAGAATCGATAAATTCACATTAGCGGCACTCGAAACCGTACTACGAAATTACTACGACCAGGACAAAGCCCTTGCAAATGTCCCCACACTGAGCATGCTAACTGCCGATGCCATAGCGATAAAGAAAAAGGGACAATCGATACTCCGACGTCTTGGAGGAGCTGTTAACAATAAAACATTTATTCAATTGCAGGCGACTGTATCCAGAGTAGGTGGCGGTGCTATGCCAGAACATGGTCTAGATAGCTGGGCTCTCGTTTTGCAAGAAGATGCAGGAAAAACAAGTTTTCTTGAAAATCGTTTTAGAGCACTTGATATCCCACTCATTGGTAGAATTGAGGATGAAAAAATGCAGTTTGATTTACGAACGATACAGGAAGACGATATGTCTATCATTGTTGATATATTAAAAACACTTAAGTCTGAGCTCGCAGCCTGATGTTAGGGTATTTTCAACATGAGTTGTGTAAGTATTTAGAACGAAATGATTTCTTTCGTTTTTCTAATGAGTTTACGCAGGTTATTCACGCAAATATTCCAACCATTGAAACGTTGATCTTTCTTGACCCTATTATAGAGCAACCCGCAGAGTCTCAAAATACAGGAGCTGAAGAAAAGGCAATACGTAAAGCAATGATAGAGGCAACAACGAGTAGTCATCCAGTTTTAAGTGGATCGTATCTTCTATTGCCATTTCCTGTACAGGGCGGGACGGTTATTGCCCAGGCGAAGGGGCTCGACGAGTATCTTATTCGTAAGATAGGAAATGACTGGCTTGAGGATCTCCTGCCATTATTACTTAGGGAATTTCTTTTGCTAAAACGTGCCTGTGTTGATCCTCTTTCAGGCCTGCTCAGTAGTTTACATCTTGAAGAAACACTTGATACCCTGGAGCAAAATCAGGAAGGAACATTGGTCCTGCTTTCGGTGTACCCTTGTGGTTCCAGTTCCTTTTATGCCAAAAAATATCAGCATAGAACCGTTTCCCTCTTGAAAGGGTATATTAATGAACGATTCCCTCTCTATTATTTAGGACAATCCTGTTTCGGAATTGTTTGTGATAGTAGTGAATCTGAATTTGCTCCAATGCTGGTGAACTATTTAAAAAGGGAACATTGTAATCGAGTACATGTGGCAACAGTTCCTTTTGCCGAGGCCACGAGTAATAGTCATGGCACACAAGAATTATCAGGCTCTCTATCGGAGTTGTTGATGAAAAAAGCCTGGGCAGCGTTACATATTGCCAGCAAACGCGGGCCCTTTGCGTTTTGTAATTCCTCGGTTATCGAAAACCTGGCTGATCATCCTCTGGCTGCTCCTTCTCTTTTTCTGAAACGTTGGCTACAAAAGCTAACTCCTAAGAATTCTTCCTTTTCGCTTATGCAGTTTGCAGGTGGTGGAAAAGTAATAATCGAAGTTATTAGCCGTTTGTATGGAGATGATGTGAATCTCGTAACTGAGGCAAAAGATACCTTTCTGTTTTTGCCACTGGTCGATAAAGGAAAAATAGAACAAAAAGCAGCTGAGATTCTCGCAGCCTATGCAAAGGGGAATCCTGATAAACCAAAAATAAATGTTGGTATCACTATTTGTTCCACAACAGATAAACCTAAATCCGATCAACTCTTAAATTGTAGAAAGGCACTCTGCCATGCAGCTTTTCTTGAACCTGGTTCTATAGTAATTTGTGATTCGGTAAGCTTTAATATAAGTGGAGACATTTATTATGGTGATGGCGATCTTGTTCAAGCTGTGAGAGAATATAAAAGAGGCCTGCAACTCGCATCAAAGGATGGTAATTTACTTAATAGTCTTGGGGTTTGTTACGCACAGATGAATAGACACCGATTTGCTGTGGAATGTTTCAAACAGGCTTCGACCAGCAAAGACGGTCGTTTTATGGCCTATTATAATCTTGGCCTTGAACAACAAATGCAGGAAGAGAATCTTGAGGGAATTGATTCTTTTACTAAGGCTCTTAAATGTAAAGAAAAAGAAGATCAGCTGCAGGTACGCAAGGATATCAGTTTTCAACTCGCTGTTCTTTGCACCTGCGAAAAACAGTACAAAAAAGCGCTCGATCTCCTCCTACCATGGTTTCAGGTAGAATCAGGGGGGAAGGCACTCAAATACCTTGGGGAAATTTATTATGGTCTGGGGCAAAATAAAGAAGCCATGAAATACCTGCAGCAAGCCATGCGCTACGATGAATTTGATGCGGAGGTCCTCGGACTATTGGGGGAAATATACCTTACTGCAAATGAAGGTGACGATATTGCACTCAGGTTTTGCGAAAAGGCAGTGGAGTTAAGTCCAGAGTCGCTGCAGTTAAAAATACGTCTTTCCAGAGCGCAAATTCAATGTGGGGATTATAATACAGCTGTAAAAACATTGTCCCCCTGTTTGCGTAATAAAAAAAGCAGATTATCAGCCCTTGAGGTACGAGCCATTCTGGCAAAAGTGCAGGGACAGCAGAAAGCTGCAGCAAAATGGTTACAAAAAGCAGAAAAATATACTGCTGAAATAAAACATCCCTGATCGGAACCATCGGTCACAACGAAATATGAAAGCTAAGGATTCACTATGAAAAGAAATGAGCGTAGACGTTTTACAAGAGAACCAAAATATGTTCTTGAAAATGATGTCATTGGTGATTCCTGGCGAATGTTCAGAATTATGGGTGAGTTTGTTGAGGGGTTTGATGGTATGTCGGCGGTAAATGTACCTTCAATCTCAATATTTGGTTCAGCCAGAACTGCTCCCGATGATCCCTGGTACAAAAAAACAGAGCAAATTTCCGGAGAACTTGCAAAGGCAGGCTATGGAATAATCACTGGTGGTGGCCCTGGTATTATGGAGGCTGCGAACAAGGGTGCTCATGAGGCTGGTGGTGTTTCCGTCGGGTTAAATATTGCGTTGCCCCACGAACAAACTGCAAACCCTTATGCTAATTTTCCTCTGCAGTTTAAATATTTCTTCGTCAGAAAAGTTATGTTTTTGAAATATTCCGAAGCCTTTATCTGTATGCCGGGAGGCTTTGGTTCACTTGATGAATTATTTGAAGTTGTGACCTTGATACAAACCCAACGCATTAAACCCTGTCCTATCCTACTTGTGGGAAGTTCCTTTTGGGGGGGCTTGATTGATTGGGTTAAAGATCAATTTCTTGCACAGGGAACTATCAGTAAAGAAGATTTGGATCTTATACAGGTTGTTGATGAATCTGAAGAAGTACTTGATATTATAAAAAAGAATATTGTAATATAAGATGGTGTCGTAAAAACCTTCTCAACCATGAAG
>JAOZLI010000524.1 GCA_029934915.1 Desulfocapsa sp.
GTGAAAAGAACAAGCTGTTGTCTACCACGATTTTTGGCATTATATAAAGCCTTGTCCGCAGATTCAATCAGTTGCTCTGCATTTTCACTGTCCACGGGGAAGGAGGCAAGGCCGCCACTGCAGTGGACACAAATATCTTCTCCGTTGTGATGGATGACCAGTGTGTCGAGCATTTCGTGTAGTTTTTCTGCTACTAATGTTCCCATAAATTTGTCTGTTTCGGGGAGCAGGACAACAAATTCATCTCCACCATACCGGCAGGCCATATCTTCTCTTCGTTTTGACTTGAGCAGGATTTCTCCTATTTTTTTCAAGACCTTGTCGCCGACAGGGTGTCCATGGGTGTCATTTATTTCTTTAAAATTATCAAGATCAAAGAAAATGAGAGTCGAATTATGGAAATGACGTTTGGCTCGTGAAATATCCTGTTCGAAAAGTTCCTGAAATGTGCCGCGACTTAACAGTCCAGTCAGGAAATCTCGATGTACCGAATTAAGTGTTTCTTCAAGATGTTCATATTCAACAAGTTTTGGATTTGCCAGGCGTGGATTAATGGTAGAAAAATAGTCACAGGCGGCTGTGGCAAGTCCAACACTGCGAGCGAGACTTCCCCGTAATGTGGTGGCATGATCTACGATAGCATCCCAGTGTTTACAGGCATTCTCGTGGTCGAAGTTTATCTGGACAAGGTTGTTCAGGATGATGCGGCATGTCTCTTCCTTTGTGGCACTTATGAAGGGTTGCAAACGTTCGCACTGGGCAGCAGCATCTCCTGGTGCGGAAGCGAGAGAGGCGAGAATGTTTTGCTGTAGTTGAACAGAGTCGTCGCGAAATGTTTTTTTGGAAAGTACGTTCGTCATAAAGAATCCTATAGGGAGAGAATAGAACATAAAACAACGTAACTATTCAGGTGATAGCTGGTAGTTAGTTACACTACTGCGCTGTAACTGTTCAGGGGGCCTCATATCTGTGCAGGCAGGCTGGAGAACTATAGTAGTTTCTATGTGAGCCAGCCTGGCCGTGCAGAGATGGGGTGCTCCTGAATAGTTACAAAAAACTAACACAAGTGATAGTACGATTTGAACAATTAATAAAGGGAAAAAGTCATAATTTGTTGATATTGTTTGTTAGTTATCCTGGATATGTGGTATCTGTAGGGTGTGTAGGATATGCTATATTTTGTCGAATTTGTTTTTATTGTTCCACTGTCTGTGTATGTGTGTCAGTGCTTGGACAACTAAAGAGAATATGGTAGAATCTTGTATTGTTTATATGATTACCATCAAAGCTCAGGTAATTGCAAAATCGAAAAGTAGGAGTCC
>JAOZLI010000034.1 GCA_029934915.1 Desulfocapsa sp.
GATCATGGCGTATCATCTGCAGATCACCGCCATACATATTCTGAATCAACTCACCAGTCAGTGCGCTGGTGGGGTGAATCACAACTTTATTATTGACACAGGCAATACGTTTAAAAAATGTGGAGGCAAAGCCCACTTCATGAGTCACCATAAGAATGGTCATCTTTTTATTAAGATCGGTGAGCAGATCAAAGAACTTCGTCTCTGCAGTGTGATCAATATTGGCGGTGGGTTCATCGAGAATAATAATATCCCCGCCAGTTGCCAGAGCCCGGGCAATAAGCACTCTCTGCCGCTGCCCTCCTGACAAAGCAGAGAAAGGTTTTTCTGCATATTGTCCCAGATCAACTTTTTCAAGAGCAGCCATTGCTATCTCTTTATCAGAGGCCGAATATCTGCCGCTAAAAGATGTTCCAAGTCGGCCCATACGAACCACTTCCTTTACCGATATTGGAAAAAAGGGGTCAAAACTTGCGTACTGTGGAACATAGCCCATTCGCAATCTGGCCTGCCGGGGTGTACCACCAAAGACCCTGACTTCTCCCTTATCCGGAGTGAGTAAACCGAGGATCATTTTTATCAGGGTTGTTTTCCCCCCGCCATTGGGCCCAACAATACAGATTGAATCCAGAGGATAGATATCCAGATTCACATCGGTGAGCACCAGATTTTGTTCGTAGCTGAAACTAAGATCCTGAATTGCCACTATTGGTATGGAGGATTCGTTTGACTGCATAGTATGATTTACCTATCGGCTCAAAGCAGAATGAATGTTACGGGAGATATCAAGCAAATTTTCAACCACATTCTCCGCGAGTGGGTTTAAGGGTAAAACCTTCGCACCAGTGGCCTGAGCCACGACTTGCGCGCTTCTAGGATCAAACTGTTCCTGAACAAAAAGAACCTTCACTTTTTCCTTTTTGGCTTTTGCTATAAGTGCTGCCAACTGCTTCGGTGTGGGAGATTTCCCCCCGACCTCCACTGCTTCCTGGTGCAGATTATAACTTCTTGCAAAATAGGCAAAGGAGGGATGGAAGACATAAAAGGTCGCACCTGCGAAGGGAGCGAGTTCTTTTTGGATTACCCGATCTAACTCGTCCAGTTCACCAACAATACTTTCCAGGTTCTTTTTATAGAGCTGTTCGTTCATTGGATCCACAGAGCTCAACGCCTCTACCATATTCGCAGCCATGATTTTCAAATTCGCTGGCGCAAGCCATACGTGAGGATCCAGGACCGCGTGTTTTCCGCCATGATGATCATGATCTTGCAAAGGGACTTTCTCAATGGACCTGACAGAATTAACCACCTGCAGAGACTGTACGGATTCTTCCAGCTTGTGGACAAAGATATGTTCAAATTCCATATCCACGGTGAAAAACACTTTGGCCTGTGACAAGGCCATAACCTGTTTACTCGTGGGTTGAAACAGATGGGGGCTTTGCCCTTCTCCAACCAGGACATGCGTTTTAACATAGCCCCCCCCCAGCCTATCCACTAAATACTTTTGCGGAGGAATAGAAACAAACACCTCCAGAGGTGCCGCAGCAGCCAATGTTACCCAAAACGACAAAACACAGACACTCAGGGCAACAGACAGAGTAATTTTTATAATTTTATTCAACTTCAAACCATCGGTAAACGATACCGGCAAGTAACGCTCCGACAAGAGGAGCCAGCCAGAAAAGCCACAATTGAGACACGGCCCAACTTCCCTGAAATATAGCAACTGCAGTACTTCTTGCAGGATTTACAGATGTATTCGTCACGGGAATACTAATAAGATGAATAAGGGTAAGACCAAGACCGATGGATATTGGTGCAAATCCCTGGGGTGCACGCTTATCCGTTGCTCCCAGAATAATCATAAGAAACATAAAGGTCATAACAATCTCGGTGACCAATGCCGCAACCATACTGTATCCACCTGGTGAATGGGCGCCGAAACCGTTAGCAGCAAAGCCCCCGGCAGTCGCATCAAAACCAGCCTGCCCTGAGGCAATAACATACAACACAGCAGCTCCACCAATTCCACCTGCAACCTGTGCAGCAACATATGGCCCCAGCTCTGTCACAGAAAACCTGCCACCGATACAAAGCCCTAGAGAAACGGCTGGATTCAAATGGCAACCGGAAATATGACCAATGGCAAAGGCCATCGTTAAGACAGTAAGACCAAAAGCAAAAGAGACACCAAGTAAGCCAATACCTACATCAGGAAATGCGGCGGCAAGTACGGCACTGCCACAGCCTCCCAGTACCAACCAGAATGTTCCAAGACTCTCAGCAGCTAATTTTTTTACTAATGTCATTTGTTGTTCCCCTGTTATTATCATCTTACATTCCATAACATCTCATAAGGTATATCAATTCGCAAGATATTGTCAATTATACTCTTTTTTATTTCCACCTCAGAAAATTGAAACACCCAGCCAGGTACCACCGCGTGACACTTTTTTTCTTGATATTACCTTTAGGAATACTTATCATAGAATGATGATTACGACAAATGTATTGTTCAAGAGTCACCCTGAATCCTTTAACCCAAAACAGGAGATATCTTATGTTGAGCGTCAAACAGTTAAAGAAAGACCGGACATTAGTGAACAATATCGATTGGGCAATGACCCCCGAAAAGGCAGTTGAAATGTATCTGGAATGGGGAACAGGCTGGATACGCGGTAACGATTTTGTTTCATCTGCCGATGACGAATCGTTCTACTTTGTCATTTTTGACTGGGAAACGGATCCTCCCGTTGTGACACTTCTCCACCGAACCCTGGAGGGAGCCGACGAACTGGCAAAGATCCAGGTTCCTCAAGAATTGTTTGATGCCTCCTGCAAAGAAGATGGGTACAGACCCGGCGGCACGGTGCATCCACTGAACTTAAAGCTGAAAGAGTGGGTGAATAGCTTGATTCATGGTCCGGCCGTTGAGTTTTTTAATACTGAACATTGATAGATTCGTAAAAACCTACTCTACCATGAAGCGCATGAAGGGCATGAAGAAAAGAATAACAGCGAATCAGTCTTTTAACTTCACGTTCTTCATGCCCTTCATGGTTTAAGGTTTATATGAAAGTAACTCCGCCAGACGGGTGGAGATCAACTTTCATGTTTCGTTGTGCCCGCTGTTGCCGGCCATGGGTGTTACTTCTTAGAGGAATCTGAAAATTCAGTATTAGCCAAAAAATCATTCCGCGCATATTCGGCATATGCGGCTCCCACCCCTGAAAAAACATTATAGACTGAATGAACCCCCATGTTTTTCAGTTCGGTCACCTGATCCTCGTATCTAGCCGTTGCTGCCAAAAAACCTTGATATCCAGCCTTCTGTAACTGCTCAACAGCCACAATATTGGCCTCATGCTGTGGCATGCATAGAGCTACAAAGCGCACCTGCTCTGGACTGATTTTATCCCAAAAATCAAGATCAGTCACATCCCCAAAAATAACATCTCTACCTGCATCAGTATGCTGCCCGACAACATCTTTACAACTATCGAGTCCCACGACTTTTCTGCCGTAGGTCTCCTTTGCTGCTTCATAGGTTCCTGTGCCGATTCTCCCCATGCCAAAGACAAGAAGATCGGCATCCAACTCAATGGGAAGCTCTACCGGATGAACGCCAGGTTTTTCACAACGCTTTAAAAAAGTTCTGAACCGGGCATAAATATCATACACAGAGCTGTTTAATGGAGCCCCCCCGACAAATGAAAACGTAAGGGCCATGGCCACCAGTATCAACCACGAGCCATCAATCCAGCCCGACTTCACCCCAACCACCGCCACAATCAATCCGAACTCACTGTAATTGGAAAGTGGTACTGTGGTAAAAAAAGCAGACCGTGCCCGAAAATTAAACATGCTCAACAGTCTGAAAAAGAGCCAGCTTTTAAAGATAATACAGAGGCAGAGAATTGCAGCAGCCACCAATATCTTGGCATCTGGCAAGCCAGAAAGGCCAATACTTAGAAAGAATGCCACTAGAAAAAGGTTCTTAAATCCCATCAATGTGTAACCCAGTTCTTTGGCCTTAGGATGGGTTCCTATCAATATCCCCATAACCAGTGCGCCGAGATCAGGTTTTAACCCCACCAACTCAAAACTTCCTGCCCCTGCGACAATGGCCAGAAAGAGCCCCAGCAGAGCTAACAATTCACCGTGATCGCTTAATTCCAAAAGTTTAAAAAAGAGAGGACGTAAGAAATAGAGCAGAGGCAAAGCCAGGGCCCAGACAGAAGGGATTTTCCCGGCTGATATGGTTAAAAATACCACGGCAATAATATCCTGCATAACCAGAATACCCATGGCAGTTGCACCGTGCAGCGCATTCAGTTCGCCACGATCTTCAAGAATTTTAATGGCAAAAACGGTGGAAGAAAAAGAGAGAGCGAAACCAATCAGAACAGCAGTAACAAATGGAACACGACCAAGAAGAGGAGTCAAAGTGAGGAGGAAAACAACCCCGCCCAATACTACTGTACTGATCATCATATGCAGACTGGTGCCAAGCCAGATTTCCCGGCGCAGCAGACTCTTCACGTCCAGTTTTAAACCGATAGTAAACAGGAGTAACGTTACACCCAAATCTGCCAATTCCTGCAGCGCTGCCCCCTGCTGACGAATGCCAAGGCCATTCAAAAGGAAGCCTGCTACCAAGAAACCTATAAGAGGCGGAAACTTGCCAATCTTCGCTATAAAACCACAAATGAAGGCGAAGGATATCCAGGCACAGTCCACTAACCAGATTGGGGTTTCCATAATTTTTCCGTTTTAATTGATAATACTGAAAATCACTTGAGGACACCTTGAAAAGAAAGGACATCTTTAGGACAGTTCGTCACACAATTTGAGCAGCGTATACAATCAATACTGGGTACCTGGGCTGGTCCTTCATCTTTCTTAAAACTACCGGGATAGGTGGAGATTGGACAGACACGCATACATTTTTTACATTGTACACAACTATCGTCCACGGTAAGCAGATAGGTATTCCCGGAACTCACCCCCCGCATAGCCCCCATGGGGCAAAGCCACCCACAGTAAAAACGACCGCGCTGGCTGGCTAAATCATAAATAGCCGCCCACTAGTCCACCTCTTCTCCCTGTGAGTTTACTGGCAAATTTCCATAATATCAAGTTCAAGCCAAGGAGGGGGGCAGTATCTATTAACTATTTCTTTTCTTTTCTTTTTCATCATTGTGAACTTCAATAGATGCACGTGGCATCCGATTTACCGTGCATTACTGTTGTTTTCGAAGCCTTACCCTGCTACCCACGAAGGAGATCCCCATGTCTATGCCATCAGTTATGCGTATGTTTCCAGCCGTTCTATTCCTGATCATATCTTCCACATCACCTGTTGCTGCCGAAATTATTGTGAGTACGGTGGCACAACTTGTTGCTGCAGTAAATAACACGCAAAATGGCGAAAATCGTACCATCCTTATTGCTGATGGTAATTATCCATTAAATGGCAGCTATCTTCGTATCGCAGTAAACGATGTTACAGTAAAATCACAAAGTGATTGCCATCATACTCGGGTGCTACCTACGGGAAAATCAACACCTGGGTTTTTGAGCATAATGGAGGTTTACGATCCGGCTGGCCACAACTTGCAAACAGTTCAGATTCAGCCTATGGCGTATTTAACGATAACACCTGGGGTGACGATCTAAATAATGATGGTCAAAAAGATATTATCGTTCCATCGGATGTGACCAGAATCTGTGCCTACAGCCCTAATGGCGTTCAACTGGCTGCCAGTTCCATTTATGGTGATAAAAAATGAGGTGTAAGGGTTCGGTAAGAAATATCGCACTGAAAGCTACAGAACCAACTTCGCCCTCGGAGCCGGAGTAATTGTTGATGTGGACGGCGACGGCAACAAAGAAGTGGTTATTACCGACAATATGTACAACTGCAACCTGGTCACCCGCCGGGAAAATATATGGCACTGTTTATTTTCAATGCAGATTGCAGCAGGTTCAAAAAAGGTATCTGGAACTGGGAACAGGCCCCCATAAACACCATCCATTCTGGATTTGTTGCCTACGACCTGCCAGGCTCTGCCGGGGCGAAAATTCAATGGCAAAGCGGGCACAATCGTGGTGGAAAGTTAGACAAAAATGGTAGTGTACCACCCTTAATCTATTTACTTCTGCATTAATTCTGATAGATTCGGGCAAAAAAAGCACCCACCATGAAAATAGTAGCATTCAGCGACACCCACACACTCCACCAGAAAGTGGAAATTCCAGACGGAGATCTGCTCATCTTTGCAGGGGATATGTCTGTCTGTAAAACCTCACAGGATGTGACAGGCTTTAACAACTTTCTGAAAACACTGCCACACACATATAAAATTGTCGTTGGCGGTAATCATGATCACCTTCTGGCATCCTCTCCTGAACTGGGACAGGAATTGCTGCAGGATGCCATTTATCTCCAAGATTCGTTCACCATAATCAATGGAATAAAGATCTACGGTTCACCGTGGCAACCAACCTTCAACACCAAAGCCTGTGATGCTTTTGCCCTACCACGAGGAAAAGCAATACGCGAGAAATGGAATCTGATCCCAGACGATACAGATATCCTTATCACTCACTCTCCGCCCTGCGGCATCATGGACGAAGATGGTGGAGTTTCCCATGGCTGCTCCGACCTGCTCGAACGGGTACTGCAGATCAAGCCACGAGTACATATATTTGGACATATCCACAACCATAACGGCATCACAAATATTGGCAAAATTCGCTTTATTAACTGCAATGTAAAAGCAAAAAAGGGAATCGTGCGCCCTGCTCTTGCATTTGATTATTATTCATAATAGAATAGCAATAAAATTTCACAATACCCTTCTTCCCTCAAATGGAGTCTTTTTTTATGACTGAACAGTCACAGGTTCTTCTTGGAGCTAACAAAACTGAGAAACAGCTCTTTCTTGATCCTGCCATGGCAAATCGGCATGGTCTTATCACTGGTGCCACTGGAACTGGAAAGACCGTAACTCTGCAAGTTCTGGCAGAAGCATTTTCTCGTCTTGGCGTTCCTGTTTTTTCGGCCGATGTTAAGGGAGATCTTTCAGGTATTGCACGTCCCGGAATGCCTCACAAAAAAATAACTGAACGTCTGAATCGAATGGGTGTGACAGACCATCCCTTTGAAGGCTGCCCCACCCTGTTTTGGGATATTGAAGGAAAAACAGGGCATCCAATCCGAACCACCATTTCTGAAATGGGTCCGGTATTACTTGCGAACATCCTTGAATTAAACGATACCCAGACCGGAATTTTACATGTAGCCTTTGCCATTGCAGATGACCAGGGATTACTCCTGCTCGACTTGAAAGATCTACGCTCCATGCTCAACTGGATGGCAGAAAACCGTAAAAAGCTGGCCAGTGAATATGGAAACATCGCCAGCCAGTCAGTTTCTGCCATTCAACGTAAACTGCTTGTTTTAAGAGAGGCTGGAGGGGATCAATTTTTTGGAGAACCAGCTCTTAGCATTCAGGATCTGATGCATGCTGACTTTTCAGGCCGCGGAGTAGTGAGCCTTCTTGATGCATCATCTCTCTATTCTAATCCTAAAATATACACCACATTCCTCCTCTGGCTTCTTTCTGAACTCATGGAAGAACTGCCTGAACAAGGTGATGCACCGTTACCAAAACTTGTGTTTTTTTTCGATGAAGCCCATCTTCTTTTTAAGAATTCGCCAAAGGCGTTGATTGACCGTATTACACAGGTGGTGCGCCTGATCCGCTCTAAGGGAGTTGGGATTTTCTTTATCAGCCAATATCCGAATGATATCCCGGATGAAGTGCTGGGACAACTTGGTTGTCGTATTCAACATGCACTCCGGGCCTTTACTCCTAAAGATCAAAAAGCAGTGCGGGTAGCGGCTCAGACCTTTCGGCAAAACCCTGAAATAGACACAGAAGAAACCATCACCAGCCTGGGACTTGGGGAAGCTCTTATCTCAACTCTGGACAGCAGGGGAACGCCCACCATGGTTGACTGGTGCCTGCTCGCACCACCTCATTCCCAAATCGGCCCCATCACAACTGATGAAAAAAGTACACTAATGGATCGTTCCCCCATTAAAGGACGATATGAGATCATGCTTGACCGTGAATCAGCCTACGAACGCCTGGGCAAGCGTGAAGCAGAGCTTATCAAAAAACGTCAGGAAGCTACAGCAGAGCTGGAACGGGAAAAGGCTGCGAGCAAAGCTGAGAGACAGAGCAGCAAGAGCCCTCGCAGCAGAAGGCAAAGCCCTGGTGAAGCCTTTGTAAAATCAATAGCCAGAAGCTTTGGTTCTCAAATCGGCCGAACTCTTGTCCGTGGAATATTGGGATCTTTAATCGGCAAAAAAAGATGAATAACTCCAGGAAACAATCCTGCCCAGGTTGCAGCGGCACAGGCCAGGTCAGCTGGTTTGGTGGTGTCAGCAGGTTTCAGTTTACCTACTCCGACTGCCCCGAATGCAATGGAACCGGGTTCTTAGATAACTCAACAGCCAAACAATTACAGCCTAAAGGAGAGCCAATCATGTGGCAAATCAAAGTAGATACAGAAAAATGTGATGGCTGCGGAGAATGCGCAGAGAGCTGTCCTGGCGAGGTATACGAACTTGTCGAAAACAAAGCCACCGTGGTCAACGAAGAGGAATGTCATGGTTGTCATACCTGTGAAGATGTTTGCGAGGCAGATGCCATTACCGTTGAAGAAAAAGAGTAGACAAACTCCCACGAAGTGGTAATAGTAAGGATAATCATTTACGAATCATCCTTAACGTACAGGCAATGCTATGAAATCACCCATCCTGCTGTCACTTGCTCTTGGATGTGGCTGGCTGTTTTCACCGGAAGTATTAGTTATCACGGGAAACAGTGCGGGAAATCTCGGCCTGCTGGCCATCCCTTTCCTGGCATTGGCAGCGTTTCTTTTTTCTACCTGTGGCAAAACTATAAACAGTGTTCAACTAGAATCGGAAAGAAATAATGAACTGCAGATTCTTCAGCAAAGCATAGGAGCAATTCCAGCAGCCAGCCTCACTCTTGCCGCCTGCTTTCCCTTACTTATTCTTGCTGCCACTGCACTGCTTGTCACATCAGGATATACGTTTAATGAGGTTTTCCTCTACTGGTTTCCCAATTTTGGTTTTGCTTTTTTACTCCTTGGCCTGCTCACACTGGTGCAATTTCTTCCCATGAAGCTGCTGCTGCGTGTACAGCTTTTTTGTGTAAGCCTTGCCGGTGGTGGAATTTTGATCCTTGCGCTTTATGGTTCTGGAACATCTGTCATCCCCCTAAGTGCTCTATTACATATGCCGGAGCCACTCTCTCAGGCAGCGTTTTCCTCCACAATGCTCCTGTTTCTTTTTGTGGGATCCAATCTTTTCCATGGACAACAGGGACGTTGTTCTCTGGTTCCACGCCTTGCATTCTTTGTTTTTGCCCTGTGGATGTTTGCCTCTCTCAGCCATGTGAATCCTGAACGCCTCGCCAGCTCTACTATTCCTTATATGACCGCATCAAGAAGAATCCTTGGAGATACCGGTCGCCAGATTATGGGTGTTGTGGTTATCAGTGGAAGTTGTGCCGCAGTTATCGGACTGACACTACTCTGCAGAGAAAAACTCACAGATCTTGTGCAGGCTCTTATGGCTCCCGGGTTCCTGGCAAAGGGTGATGGACGGTGGGTACTGCCTCCCCTTGTGGCTATTGCGACTGGTATTTGTATGGCCACAGGACTTGCAGGAGATGAAATTCTCGAAACACTTTTAAGAAGTGCGCTGCTGCTCTGGCTGCTCTATTACAGTGCAGTGAGTCTGGCCGCTATTCATGTATTGAGAAAAGAACAGCAAACGGTTTCCCTGCCTGCGCGTGTTGCTCCTCTTCTTCTCTTTGCAGGATTATTAGCCGTTCTGCTCACCAATCCGCAGCGCTCTGAAATGTTCGTAATTATAGTATGTTTACTTGTTGCCAGCAGTGCTCTTGCAGCCCTCTGGTTTTTTATCAACTCTGAGAGAAAGGAAACACCATGAAAAGATTCCTCCCCTTATTGCTACTCTTCTTCTTTGCGGGAGCATCGCTTTTGCATGCCTCGGACGTTCCCACCGTAAGCAAAGATGAACTCAAAGCACAACTCGACACAGGTACCATTGTTCTGGACGTACGTTCAGGCCGTGACTGGAGCTCCAGTGAATTCAAAATTAAAGGTGCCATCCGTGCCTCCGGAGACGATATCGGCAAATGGTCAAAGGATTACAAAAAAGACCAGAAACTAGTGCTCTACTGCGCCTGACCTAACGAAGCAACCAGTGCCAGTTTGGCACGGCAGCTTATGGACCTGGGTTTCAGTGACGTTTCCGCCTTAAAAGGTGGCTGGCGTGATTGGTTTAGATCAAAATATCCTGTGGAAGAACGATAGGATACAAAACATGGCCCTTCTTTTAGCAGCAGATATTGGCGGCACCAAAAGTGATCTGGCAATTATCGATCTTTTGCAACAGCCAGGTGCGGATACGGTACGCCATAAGCGCTACAGGAACAGAGAATTCACAGATTTTGAAACTATTCTGGCGGATTTCCTCAGCAACTCTCCGGTGCCGGAATATGGGTGCCTGGGAGTTGCCGCTGTTATCAAAAACGACACTGCAAATCTCACCAATCTGGACTGGAGCCTGAGCCAGGAAACTCTCCAGGAACAGTTCGGCCTCAAAAAGGTCTGGCTGATCAACGACCTCACCGCAGTCTGCGCAAGTCTGCCTCTACTTCGGAAAGATGAACTTTTTACAATCCAGACAGGCCAGCCGGCAAACCACGGGATCCGGGCGGTGATTGCTCCGGGAACAGGCCTTGGCGAAGGTTTTCTCCTCAACCGGGAAAACTGCCTGTTTCCACAGGGCTCAGAAGGTGGCCATTGTGATTTTGCTCCACTCAATAAAGAACAGGAAAAACTTCTGTCTTTTATGCAGCAAAAGTACAGACCTGTAAGCTATGAGCTCCTCTGTTCCGGGCTTGGTATTCCTCATATCTTTGACTATTTTTCCACAACAGATATTCCACGGGATGCAAAACGTTTTGCTCTCATCACTGCAGCAATTGACAGGACACCCTTTATTGTCGAAGGAGCACATGCCAAAACGGTCTGCCCACTCTGTGCAAAAACACTTTCTGTATTCCTGGAGATTCTTGGCTCCGAGGCCGGCAATCTGGCTCTTAAAACATATTGTGTCGACGGACTTTTTATCGGTGGTGGAATATTACCCAGACTCGTGGAACATGTATCCTTTACACCGTTTTTAGCAAACTTTCGCCAGAAAGAGAAAATGACAAAACTCATGGAGTCGATCCCTGTTCATATCATAATGAAAAAGGATGCTGCTTTACTGGGAAGTGCGCACTATGGACGCCACCTTTACCAATCTTACAAATTGCCAACTACTGATAACCACTAAAAAAATACTGATTCAGCAATACTCTACAATCGTTCGCGGGGGCAAACTCCTACAGCAAATATAATGGTCTTCGTATCCTTCGTGGTTGAAAAGTTTTGACGAGTTTATCAGTACTAAAAAAAATCCACAAAAAAGAGTGGTTTCAATTTCACTTTTTAACCTTGTTTGTGATACACTTTTTTTATGGATAAGGTTTTTATGATGCTTTTCTCTATCACAACCATGGAAAATGATGAAGTCTCTATCACTGAAAATTAAAATCATGGGCATGACAGCCCTGCCCATAATTCTGTTCCTTCCTGTTTTTTTCTTCATCTATAATCAGGGAACGAGTGAACTGAAGCATGAACGTAACCGCAGCATGCATATTGGTGATACCATTGCGTTGGACGGTGCCATATCCAATCAGCGCCCCGTCCTTGAAAAGGCAATAACCAATATCCTGAACACCGATGAAACGGTGAGCTTTATCTCTAACCCTGAGGACAGCAACGCCAAAATGGTGATAGAAGGGATGTTCCTTTCGCTGCAAGAGCAGGGTATCTCCAGACTTGTAGCATACAACGCTAATTTCAAGGTTCTTTTGCAACAGCAAAAAGAGAATCTCCCAGCCTATACGACAAAACTCCCGACTACCCTTGAACCCCTTTTCAAGCAGTCTGAAAAAGACTTCGAATATCATTATTTTTTCAGGGCTCCCACACCTGCAGAACCACTTTTCCCCGTTGCCTATAGTGTGATTACTGTTATCACTGATTTTGACGACAACACTGTAGGCTATGTAGAACTCACTCTGGATTCTGCACCATTAGTGAAACAAATTGCAGAACGTACCACGAATACAGTAATGCTGTACTCTCCCGCACACCATGCAATCAGCTTGTCGAGCAACAGTGAAATGGCAAAAGAATTATTGCCTACCCTGCCAGAAGAGTTAGAGAGTAAATCCTTTATACAAACCACCACTAAGTCTGCTGACCTTCTCACCGATATCCTGCCCATCAAAGGGTATGATGAAAAAATTATTGCCATGGCACTGATAGTAAGCGATGCCACCAGCTTTATGCAGTCAGAAAAGAAACGATGGCTTTTTGGTATGGGCACAACATTCTTCATTATCCTTCTCTCTCAGGCAATTGTCTACTTTGCCGTAACAAAAGGAATTATTGCCCCAATCAAGCAGGTTATCAATTTCGCATCCACCCTTGCATCCGGAGATTCATCCTCCTTGCTTACAATGAAAGCGGGTAAAGAACTGACCAGGATGGCAGAGGCATTAAATACCATGGCAAGTCATATCCAGGAACGTTCCAGCCAGGCCGAAGCAATAGCAGCGGGTAATCTGGCAGTGACCATTGAGGTCTATTCGGATAAGGACGTTTTAGGAAAATCACTGAGTGCTATCACCAGTAACATTGGCCAGATCATCCGTGATATCAGTGACAATGCGGATAATCTCCTGCAAGCCTCTCAACAGGTCACAGATCTTTCCGGTGATCTGGAGATTACCTCACATCTGATTGAAGCCAGAGCGCAAGAGATGGAAATCTCTTTTGACTCTGTGAAAGACAATCTTCAAATTGTGGCAGATGGAACGGAAAGGATGTCTCTTTCCATCAGAGAAATCAGTGAAAATACCGAAACAAGTAACCAGACTACAGATGAAGCAAAACAGGTGGCTCAGGAATCAGCAGATATTATTCAACAGTTGAACAAAGTAGTTATCTCCATCGCCAAAGCCAATCAATCCATCACCGAATTTGCAGACCAGACAAACCTACTGGCGCTCAATGCGACAATCGAGGCGGCCCGTGCCGGAGAAGCCGGCAAAGGATTTGCTGTTGTTGCTTCAGAAGTAAAAGAACTGGCAAGTCAAAGCATGACAACTGCCAAAGCCATCCGCTCAGACATTGATAACATCCAGATATTTACCGAAAAAGCTGTGACTTCTGCCGGCAATATTTCAGAAGTTATCGAACAGGTTCGTGAATCATCGCAGATTATCGCCACTGCCGTCAATGAGCAGACAGCTGTGGCCGATGAGATTTCCAGCAACACAATAAGTGCCCATGACACAACCGGAGGATTTTCCAAAAATATCGAAGATATCTCCACGGCAGCCAATATAACCACAGACACCATGGCTGCGCTCAATGACAGTGCCAAAGAACTTGAAACCATTGCTCAGAAATTACGTAACAAAGTAGAGGCATTTACATTGCCGTAACTGAACCATTGAACCGATACCACCAGGAGACCACATGACGAACAAACTGCTCAAACCCGTGTTTCTGCTTGCTCTCACATTCTTCTTTCTTTCCATTACAAATTCATTGATGGCAGGAGAAGTTGGGAAAGGAAAGATCCCTGCAGATCAACTATCAAAAACATTCAAAACTCTGGCATGGGGAGCACCTATCTGGGATGTACCGGAAGCCGTAGCAGCGTTAAAGACAGGAAAAGACACCCTCTGGGTAGATACCCGTCCAGAGAGTTTCTTTAAAAAAGGAACGGTGGCTAATGCGGTTTTACTTATCTATAATAAAAAAGACAAAGAGGAAAACACCTTAACGCCGGAATCATTGGAGAAAGCAATGGCTGACAAAGGAATAGCAAAGGAGAATGCGACAATCGTCTTTTTCTGCCAGGGACCTAAATGCCATCGCAGTTACAACGCCAGCTTTGCCGCTATTACAGAATGGGGCTATGCTCCTGAACAAATTGTCTGGTTCCGTGATGGATACCCGTTCCTCTTCAAGGAAGTACAGGAGAATGCCAAACTCAAACGAAAAGCAAAACGCTATATCAGCGACGCTGGTGTTAAACAGCTATAAGCTCTCCTTCCTCCCACAGCATTCACTTCCCTGAATGCTCAAAACGGTGCCATGGATTTCATCCATGACACCGTTTTTTTCTTATGTAACAGTTCGCCAGCACTCCACCTTTGTCCATTTCGGTCTGCTCACATATAACTACATATGCTACGCAGCCCCAAATGAACAGGTAAGCGTAGACTCCGAATGTAAAGCACTCGCAAACTGTTACTGAGCAGGGTTACCATAAACGTCTGTTTTGCTAATGAACTTACAACAAAATTGCGAATAACAGTTATTCTGCCATTGCGTTCATAGCTCTTTTAGGATCGGCTTCAACTTTTTTC
>JAOZLI010000214.1:0-1691 GCA_029934915.1 Desulfocapsa sp.
CTCGCGGGGGCGAGCTCTTACATCAAATATAGTTTAGCTGAGCTTTGATGGTAATCAAGAAAATAAATGATCACACATCTGGCAGACTGTGCTTTGCCACAAGCTTCTGAATATCATTTGCCTCTGGAATGATGGTGGCAAACAGAAAGTTTTCCAGTTCCTGGCAGTTAGTAAAATTTTCCTTAATCAAGCGGTGCCGTTCTTGGTCGTTATTCCCGTATCGTTCAAGGATATATTCCTGGCGTGCTTCTAAACTCACGACACTGTCATGTCGTACCCGCTTATCTGCATAATATACCAGTTCTTTGGCGAAGAAATGGCCGGATTTATACCTTTTCGGTGAAAACTCAAAGAGCCAGACGTGCTCACGGACTATCTCTCCCACCTCGTTGTATCCAAGGCTTTCACAAAGATCTCTGCCTTTTTTCGCATGATGACAACCGCTGTCCAGGCATGGTGTCTTGGCAATGTCATGGAGGATAGCTCCAGCTAAGAGCAGGTTCTCAGGGGGGAGTGGAATATCTTTCTGTGGTGATTTTGCAAGCTCAAGAAACAGGATGTGAGTCACCCGGGCCACCATCAGAGAGTGAGCACGGATGTTAGGCAGCATCTCCTTGTCATCCATGAGTTGGAGACACTGCTTAACGGATGGGATGTTCATAATTCCTTTATTTACCACTTAGCTCATGTACAAATTCCACTGCAGCAATGGCCTGCTCAGGTGGGGTGAACTGGTGGATTCCATGACCAAGATTAAAGATATGTCCATTACAATCTTTTGCATCGTCAAGGATGTTGCCAATACGTGTTTTTAATTCGTCTTTGGGCAGCAACAGTGAGAAGGGGTCAAGATTTCCCTGCAGGGCAACTTTACCTACGCGTTTGGCAGCATCTCCAATGTTGATACGCCAGTCAAGGCCAAGGACATCAGCGCCAGATGATTCAGATAGCTCAAGAAGTGTCGCCCCATTGTTGGCAAAATAGATAAGAGGAATATCAGTGACTTTTCGTAATTCTCTTATAATCTCCTGTACGTAAGGAAGAGCATAGGTTTTGAAGTCACGGGGTGCAAGAATGCCTGCCCAGGAATCAAAAATCTGCAGTGCCTGAGCACCGGCCTTGGCCTGTGCTTGTAAATACAAAATTGTGCATGCTGTGATTTTCTTCATCATACCATGAAAAAGATCAGGGGCTGTATACATCATCTTCTTGGTTTCCCAGAAGACTTTGGAGGATCCACCTTCAATAAGATAGGTGGCACAGGTAAAAGGAGCACCTGCAAAACCGATCAATGGGACATCCAGTTCTTTACGAAGCAGGCGGATGGTTTCCATGACGAACCCAGTATGTTCGTTGGGATCGGGAATGATCAGTTTGTCCAGATCTGCCTGGTTTTTTATTGGTTCAGGAAAAACAGGCCCACGTCCTTCGTGAAATTCCAGCGGTGTTCCCATGGCTTCCAGGGGAATCAGAATGTCAGAAAAGAGAATGGCTGCATCAACACCTAAAATGTCGATGGGTTGCAGCGTTACTTCAACGCATAATTCAGGGGTTTTGCAGAGTTCAAGAAAGGTAACATTGCCTCGAACCTTTTGATATTCTGGTAGATACCGACCGGCCTGACGCATAATCCAGATAGGAGTGTAATCAGTTTTCTCACCACGACAGGCTTTTAAAAATGTATCATTCAT
>JAOZLI010000214.1:1791-4752 GCA_029934915.1 Desulfocapsa sp.
TTTATTTGTTTTTTTCAGCGATCTTGCGGGGGATATAATTACAAAATGGTTCCTGTGCCAGATAATCTCCGGTCATGGCATAGGCACGTGCCCGGCATCCACCGCAGACATTTACATATTCACAGGATCCACAGTTGTCTTTGTAGCCCTTAAAATCTCGCATTTCATGGAAAAGAGAAGAGTTCTCCCATACATCCTTGAATGTTTGTTTGACAAGATTTCCGGCAGCCTTTGGAAAATAACTGCATGGCAGTACGTCCAGATCCACATCAATCAGGCAGATTAGTTGTCCGGCAAGACACCCCTTGGAGCCACCCGTTGAGAATTTCAGATTCCTGCGTTTAAAAGAACTGTTTTCCTCTTTAGCCTTTTCTCGTACTATACGATAATAGTGAGGGGCGCAGGTGGGGCGGGTGAGAAGTTCATCGTCGTTCTTCTCAATTTCATAATGCCATTCCAGGATCTCGTCATAAATATCAGTGGGGATCAGTTCATCCATGATATCTTCTCCACGCCCGGTGGGGACAATCATAAACATGTACCAGGCTGTGGCACCAAGACTTTTTACCAGCTTGTAAATCTCAGGGATTTCTTCCCGGTTACGAATGGTAAAAGAAGAGTTGACAAGGAAAGGGATTTTATACTCATTAAAGAGTTTGATGGCGTTCATGGTTCCATCAAAAGCACCTTTCTGATTTCTGAAATCATCGTGAGTTTCTGCCTTTGCACCATCAAGGCTTAAGGAAACCATTTTGATATCCGCGTCTTTGATCTTCTCACAGATCTCAGCATTGACCAGAGTGCCGTTGGTGGCAAGACACATGCGCAAACCTTTTGAACCGCCATATTTAGCAATATCAAAAACATCCGCGCGCAGGAGTGGCTCACCACCGGAGAGCACTATCACGGGGGATGCGTAGGACGCGATATCGTCGATAACACGTTTGGCCTCATCAAAGGAAAAATCGGGATGATCCTTTGCTTCCAGTTCAGATGAAGACCTGCAGTGTACACATTTTAGATTACAGCGCCGGGTGATTTCCCAGGCAATCCATTTTGGTTCAAAATCCATATTTTTCTCCAATGGGTAACAAAAAGTAATAGCGGCCACTATATTGTTTTTTTTCAAGGATGGAAAGACAAAAAAAGAAGCATGGTCGTAACTTGACAAGGGAATTAGTGCTACTTATTGTTGGCTCTGACTGATAATAGGATAACTGAAATGTAGAGTCATAAAATATATGGAGGAAGGGGTGAGCGAGAAAAAGAGTGTAGAAGAGATTCTTGAAGACGTCGAAACAATTGGAGAAGATCTTCCCGAGATAGATGAAGCTCAGCTTGAAGCAGAAGAATCCGAACAGGATCCTGTAGATGAGCTTAAAGCAGCGCAGGAAGCACTTGCGCAGAAAAATGATCAACTGATGCGTGTTGCCGCCGAATTCGAAAATTATAAAAAACGAATGATGCGTGAAAAAAATACAGCATTGAAGTACGCGGGTGAACCAATTTTACGTGAAATACTTCCCACCGTGGACAACCTTGAACGTGCCGTGGCACAGGGTGAAGCCGAGGGAGTTGAGGCTAAGCAGGCTTTGGCCTCGCTTCTTGAAGGGGTGCAGCTGACCCTGAAAAGTCTTGTTACGAGTCTTGAAAAGTTTGAGGTTACTGTAATAGAAAGTGTTGGGGAACCTTTTGATCCCGTAAATCAAGAAGCATTGACCATGGAGGCAAGCGATTCTGTACCTGTCAATCATGTGCTCAACGAGTTTGAAAAGGGCTATCAATATAAAGATCGATTGCTGCGTGCGGCAAAGGTAATTGTTTCATCAGGTGCTTGACATTCGGTGAATAGTGCTCACTGTAGCAAGTGTTACGTTGAATGCGAATTAACTGATAAAAAAGAAAAATATACGATCTGTTTCAAAACAGATTGTTAGAAATAGGATATAAGGAGAAACTATCATGGGAAAGATAATCGGAATTGACCTTGGTACCACAAATTCATGTGTTGCCATTATGGAAGGTGGCGATCCCACCGTTATTGCCAATGCTGAAGGAAATCGTACAACACCTTCTGTTGTGGCATTCACTGATGGCGAAGAACGTCTGGTTGGGCAGGTGGCAAAGCGTCAGGCTGTCACAAATCCTGAGCGTACACTCTATGCCATCAAGCGTTTGATTGGTCGTAATTTCAGTGATGCTGAGGTGCAGAAATCAGTAGAAGTGAGTCCTTTTAAAATTGTTGAAGGCAAAGGTGGCAGTGCAGCCATTGAAGTTGAAGGCAAGGTATATACTTCAGCAGAGATTTCTGCCATGATTCTTGGCAAAATGAAAAAGACCGCCGAAGAGTATCTTGGCGAAGAAGTAACTGATGCAGTTGTTACTGTTCCTGCTTATTTTAATGATGCACAACGTCAGGCTACAAAAGATGCCGGTAAAATTTCAGGCTTAAATGTACAGCGTATTATCAACGAGCCAACTGCAGCCTCTCTTGCCTATGGGCTTGATAAAAAGGGCGAAGAGAAGATTGCTGTATTTGATCTTGGTGGTGGTACTTTTGATGTCTCCATCCTTGAGATTGGTGATGGTGTTTTTGAAGTAAAATCCACCCATGGTGATACATTCCTTGGCGGTGAAGATTTTGATATGCGTATTGTCAACTGGCTTGCTGATGAATTTAACAGAGAGCAGGGAATTGATCTTCGTAGCGATAAAATGGCTCTGCAGCGTCTGAAGGAAGAAGGCGAGAAAGCAAAGATGGAGCTTTCCACCACCTTAGAAACCGAAATCAATCTTCCTTTTATTACCGCGGATGCTTCAGGCCCCAAACATCTCAATATCAAACTGAGTCGTGCCAAGTATGAATCACTGGTTGATGATCTTGTGGATCGTACCGTTGGACCTTGCGAGACTGCCTTAAAGGATGCTGGACTTTCCGCATCTGATATTGATGAGGTTATC
>JAOZLI010000525.1 GCA_029934915.1 Desulfocapsa sp.
AAAACTCATGGCGACCAATGCAGCAACCGAAACAGCAATCAACAAAGGAAAACGCTTTCAGGTATTGATAGGGGCGATTCTGGTTCAACTGATCCTGGGAACGGTTTATGGCTACTCCATTTTCTGGGAGCCATTGTCGTCGAATATCTTTCCCGTTGTTATAACGGAAGCCGAGAAGGTGACGCAACTTAGCAGCGGAATCTATGCTGAAGGTGCCATTGTCGTTGCAGATGCGGCGGCTGTCAAGATTGAGGTGGCCAAACAGCAAGGTATTTTGAAATATGCCTTTTCGATCTGTATCTTGAGTTTTGCCACAGTTATGGTTATTGCCGGAAGGGTGCAGGACGTCAAAGGCCCCAGAGTACCGGCAATAATAGGTGGTTTGTTGATGGGGACCGGGTTTATCTATGCCGGGCTTATGAGCAATGCCATTGTCTTTTATCTTGCCCATGCCTTGTTTGCTGGAGTCGTGACTCTTCTTATTCTTATGATATTCCATACTTTTTTCGGCCATCTGGACGAAAAATCCGTAATTGTTCGTTACGCTCCCATGGGTATTATGACCACCTGCATTGTGGCCAGTATCATGCTGGGAAATCAGTATGTTGGTAAGGTCGCGGAAATGGATCGTCTTCTCCTGCTATGGGGTACCATCGGTTTTATGGCCGGGGCTGGAATCGGATTTGCCTACGTCTGCCCCATTGCTGCCCTGGTTAAATGGTTCCCCGATCAAAAAGGGCTGGTGAGCGGGATTGCAGTGGCCGGATTTGGCCTGGGTGCCTACCTTTTCAGTCAAAAATGGGGCGCCTTAGGATATATTGGTAAACAGGGAATATTTCCCTTTTTTATTATGCATGGGGTGGTCTGCATTGTTGGCGTTACAGCCGGTGCTCTTCTTTTGAGTAATCCGCCCTCAACTGCAGTTGCAACAGATAAAAAGATTCTGCCGGATTCAACCTGGCAGGAGACTCTGAAAAATCCTGCTTTCTATCTTCTCTGGCTGATGTTCTTCAGCGGTGCCATGGCAGGACTTATGGTCATTGGCATTATTAAGGTCTTTGCAGGAGAACAGCTGATAAGTGCTGCTCTTGAAGCGGGGAGGACATTGAGTACTCAGGAGACAAGTGCTCTGATGTTGAAGGGGGCAACTGTTGTGGGCTTGCTTGCTATTTTTAATGCAGTGGGCAGGATAGTCTGGGGCTTTATTTCGGATCGGATCGGGCGTACAGCTACATTTGTTGCCATGTTTCTACTCCAGGCTGGTGTCATGTTTTTTCTTGCCGGAATGAAAACAGAAGCATCTCTCAGTATCGGGGC
>JAOZLI010000526.1 GCA_029934915.1 Desulfocapsa sp.
GAAAAATGCCTGACAGAAGTGATAAATGGTACCTTTCCGTGGGCCAGGGCATGGCCAAAACCCTTCGCATTGCTTCAGAAAAACAGGCATATACCATTTCTGACAGGGCAACCTGGTACTCCATAGCGGATCAGGACAAACTGGATTTGGCGATTCTCCTCGAAGGTGATCCGAGTCTCTTCAATCAGTACGGGGTAATGATTGTGAACCAGAAGAAACATCCTCATGTTGATTACCGCTCTGCCATGAATTTTGTTATCTGGTTGACCTCCCCCAACGGCCAGCAGGCAATTGGGGCCTTCAGGGACAAGTTGGGTAATGTCCTTTTCACTCCCAACGCAGGTCAGTAATTTTTTGTTGATCAACACCCTGAACAAAGCATTCCTTCTCATTGTTCATCTTGACCCGGATCTTCTTGAAATAGTTCTTCTCAGTCTCCGGGTCACCTGTGTCGGTATCCTGCTTGCCACAATCCTCGGCCTTGGCCTTACCCTGCTCCTTGAGATGCGAAAAATCCCCGGCCAGGGGCTGATTATTTCCATCCTCAACACCTTGACCGGTCTGCCGCCTGTGGTGGTCGGCCTGCTTCTCTATGTTGTTCTTTCACGAAGCGGCCCACTGGGATTCCTTGGTCTTCTCTACACCCCTGCGGCCATGGTTCTTGCCCAGACCATACTCGCCACCCCCATCGTTGCCGCACTCAGTCACGCTGCAATCACTGCCACAGGTCAACCGGTACGCGACACAGCACTCGGACTTGGTGCCACTGAGTTTCAGGCGCTGCTTGCCGTATTCGGTGATGCACGATACGCCATCATGGCAGCTGTGGCCGCTGCCTTTGGCCGGGTGATGGCTGAGGTGGGAGCCGTACTTATGGTGGGTGGCAATATTGCGCATCACACCCGGGTCATGACCACGGCAATAGCCATGGAAGCTGACAAAGGTGACTTTGAATTGGCCATAGCCCTTGGTATCATTCTCCTTGGCCTTTCTTTTCTCGTCAATGCCGCATTGTATACTTTTCAGCGAATGGGGAGAAAACGATGATAGCATTTCACGCGAAAAATATTCAAAAATCGCACAGCAAACGTCTTATTCTTGACCTTGATCTCCATTTTGCTGGTGGTGGACTTCATGTCATCCTTGGCCCTAACGGCTGTGGTAAGACAACCCTCCTGCGACTTCTTGCACTCCTCGACACTCCTGATAAAGGAGAAATCCTGCTGTCTGAAAACGGTAAGGCCCTTACACAAAACCCGACAAATCGACGTGATATCGTCCTTGTCCCACGACCTGACGGGCTATTCAACCACACT
>JAOZLI010000527.1 GCA_029934915.1 Desulfocapsa sp.
AAGCAACTGCTAATCATTACGGAGCTCGCACAAATCGACAGAAAAAGAGTTTTTAGCGACAACATATTACGAATTACGGACATGAGCAGAATCTCCTAAGACCTAGCGTAAACCAAAGAAAAACTGTAATGAATCAAGTTTTGTTACATGTGGATACATAGTGGAATCAGTTTGAAAATAATTATCTCCCTGCTGAAGTACCGCATGTTTCACTGAAAGGAGAATACTGCCATGTGGTTCTGCACCATTGTCGTAATCATAACGAGCCTTTGCAGTTAAGATCAGTTCTCCAATATGGATAGGTTCCTGCAACCGTCGTCCAAAATTATTCTGCACATTAAACATAACAGTTTTTCCATCTGCCCCGACTTTGAGATCAACAATTCGCAAATAACTCAAACGGGGATCTCTTGCCGCTGCGTGCTGTTCGATGGTATTTCGATCAAAAACGATCATTTCAGGTAAATTACCGACGCTAAACTCCTGGCTGATGTCCTTTGCATTTTCTGGAATTGCAAGAGACTCGGTAGACTTGGCAGCCGATTCCATCAAACTTGCAATGGGAGGAGTCAGGAAAAATCGCAGACTTTCTATTTTTAACACACTGGGATATGAATGAGGATCAGTGCTAAAGCTTTTGATTCCTTTTTTCAGTTCCAGCCTGTTTTCCTTAAAAAGAACCGCATTATGCAAAGCTGCACCATTGTCGTAATCATATCGAACCATGGCAGTCAACATCAGACCGCCGATACGAAGGGGTTGTGCGTGGGGACGAGTAAAGGTATTTTTAAGGTTAAACTTAACGGTTTTTCCATCCTCAGCAATTTGCAGGCCTGTAATTTCCAGGTAATCAAGACGCGGCTGAATCATAGCACTGTCACGATCGGTGGCGTATTGATTAATAATGATTGATTCTGGCAGGTTCTGCGCAGAAAATTGCTGGCTAATGTCAGGCGCTGATCCTAATGGTGCCTTTTCGACCGCGCCCCAGTCAGGCCCCTTTGTCTCAAAGTACTTGTCCATGGACTCAATCTGCACCGTTAAAGCTGCTTTCTCCCGATCCTTTGCAGCCTCCGCCTGATTGGTATCAGTGGAATAGCTACTTGAGTCATCAGGGAGGTCTGCAGAGAACCGCATCTTTCCCCCGGCACTGGCAGGCTCGTACGTTGCAATAGCAGCGGATATTACTGTCGCTGAAATAATGCATGAAACTAGAGTCGACATTTTTTTCTTCATATTGGTTCTCATTCTCGTTACTATTCTGATATATTTATGTTATTTTTATTAAAAGTATCAAACTTTAGCTA
>JAOZLI010000215.1 GCA_029934915.1 Desulfocapsa sp.
TCCTCAAATTGTATCGCAACACCATTTTCGTCACTGCGAATTACTTCACCTTTAATGCCTTCTATTTTTAACAGGCTATTTTTTCCCTGCAAAACAATGTCTATCTCACAGGCATCAGAGAGATGGACAAAAGTGTCACATCCGATATAACACCCACTCAGGCTAAGGTCTTTCAGTGTACCAGAAAAGCTGTGTTTACCAGCCCTCAAAGAGCAGGTAATTTCAGAAGGGACTGGTAAGCGATTTGACTTCCTACGTTCACTGGATTGTTCCATCATGCATATCCTTTTCAGGTGTAACTAGCCAGAAAAACTCTGAGACACAGAGTGGCATCGATTGCTGTCGGTACATAGTAACAATATTCTTTTATACTTTACGTCTAACGTATGTGGGTTCTCAGTTATGAGAGTTATATACTGTATTAACTCCTGCCTGCAAATAAGCTAATCGTATCATTCCCATGGGCAATCTTCCCATTCCTTTGGGAGGGCCATAAAGAATAGTCAAATTGTAACTATTCAGCACTGTTCTTTGCATACAAAACAAGCCCCGTAGGTTGCGGTTGAGTGTAGCGAAACCCAACATTGTTGCAGATGTTGGGTTTCGCTACACTCAACCGCAACCTACACACGGAGCTAAAACACGGTTAAGAGTCTCAGTAAGTACCACCCCACTGGTTGGGGTGCTGAAGTTACATCAAATTTACAATTCAGCAGGCAATTCAGAGAAATTGGCCTCATTATACTGATATCCCATACCAGATGCAGTTTGTGCCTCTGATTTGAGTAAATAAGGTGCAAGAGTTGTAGTATCCTGTCCATCAAAATAAGGTGCATCGGAAAGTGCCCCTGCACCCATCTGACAATCAAGACAATTTACCGTATTATCCCACAAGTTATTCCTGTCATTCTGAAGGGCAGCACCTGGCTCAGCAAACATCTCAGGACCAGGATAATTCACAATTCCAGCCACCAGATTATTGCTGATTATATTCTTTTCCACCACCGCAGTAAAACTTGCGGGTTGAGGATAGCCGAGAACCACTCCACCACCGCGGATTTTTCGTCTGCCCTCATTATTTGAATCTATTGTATTATTGGTTACAAACACTTTACTTAAATTAAAGGATGTTATGCTAATTCCGATATGATTATTTTGAACAATAAGATTATTTTTGATATGGATATCGTCAAAGGCAAAACGTTTAATAGTTGAAAGGGGACTGATAACAACACCGTCGGTGTTGGCATAAATATGATTTCCCTCAACTAGTGGAGAGGCTACCTCACGAGCGCCAATCCCCAGGCGATTTTTGTAAATATAGTTGGCTTCAATTCTGGGACGCGCTTTTCCCCTGGCCCCTACTCCAACGATATTATTCTCATAAATACGATTGTTGTAAATATGGGCATTTGAATCTTTTCCGTTACCAATACCAACATTATTTTTATAAATATGGTTCCCATGTACCTTGGTTTTACTAGTGAGTGCAGGTGAACCATGTATACCCATACCATGGTTATTGCCGGTGATCCTGTTATTACGAATATCAGGCGATGAATCCCATATATTAATTCCATGGCCAAGATCTCCAGTTCCCCCACCGGTAATAATAAATCCTTCAACTTTTCCAGCGCGGTCACCCAGATAAAAAATGGCTAATGTATTCTTATTCCCCTTCTGCCCGCCACCATCGATAACAGGCCAATCCAAACCTGTTAGATTCACACTTTTATCAATAACCAGCATCTCTTTATAGTGCCCCTTCTGGACAATGATATCATCTCCGGGACTGGCAGCATCCAACGCGGCCTGAATAGTTGGATATTCTTCAGGCACCTTACGCTGTCCGGCAACCACTGCTTTTTTGGTACTGATATTTACGCTTACCGGCTCACTATCAAGCTCACCATCATTCACTATCAATTGAATAGTATACGATCCGTCTACATCAAGATGGAAAGAACAACTTTCTTCCCGGATGGTAAGACTTGTTTTACTCTGTTCAGGCTTATAGATGAGAGACCAGTTGTAGGTTAATGGTGCCGCCTCAGGATCTTTACTGCTATTTCCATATATGGTAAGTGTATCACCTGCTGCCATCTGGGAGATAACCTCTCCTATTTTAGCGGATGGTGCCTGATTCTCTGGAACAGTGATGGTAACAATCTGCGCTTCACTGGCACTCCCCTGTGTATCTGTAACAATCAGCTGCGCTTTATAAACACCTGTTTTATCGGCCTTAAAAGCCGTTTTTACTCTATCGGCCTTACGCAGTTTTGCCTTACTTCCTTCTGGTTGTTCTATTATTTCCCATTGATAGCTTAAGGCGTCACCATCAGGATCAATGGAACTCTTGCCATCGAGTATGGCTCTTTTTCCAGCAAATACTTCCATTTCATTTTCAACGACAGCCTGTGGAACAGCGTTTCCCTTTCGCTCCTCTTTCGGTGCAAGAGGGCCACCGTAAATTCCCATATCGTTACGCTCGGAGCCAAGGGAAGAAGGGAAGTTCACATCGTTAAACTCAGGTTTTCGATCACCAGTATCAATGGCCGGCGATGTGGGCTGCAGATGGTAATCACCGGCAGCACTGTCTTTGTAGAGCGGATCTGCAATGATATTTTTCTTTTTGAGATAGCTTAATTCATCTCCGTAACCACCAAACTGAGGTTTTACACACCAGAGGTAGTGCGGGTCACAGTCACCGGTTTCACCATTATTAAAAACCAGGTTGTGATCGTAGCCCTCACCCGATGTACGAATTCCACCATCAATATTATTACTGATGATATTATTCTTTATGGTGGCAACAGCAGAAGGATCTTCTATGAGAATACCCGGCCATTTATTGGCATCAATGGTATTATTGATGATCTCGACAGGCATGGGCACGCAACGAATTCCCGCACGACCATTGCCATAAATAAGATTATTTTTTATACTTCCGGTAGCCGTTTGTGCATTAACACCGGAACGTTCATTATTATAAATAACATTGCCGATGACCTCAAACTTCGACAGCGGTTTTTTACCCCAGCCCACACCGGAGAACTTATTACCCCATATCACATTATTTCGAACTACCAAATCAGAGTCTTTCTGTATATAAACACCAGCCTGAGCATTTTCATGAATATGATTATTATCTATCACTGCCACGGTGGTACTGCAAAAGACACCGGATGGTTCATTATGATGAATATGATTATTCCGGATGGTTACATCCTGTTTGGTTTCGCAATAAATTCCCGAACCACCAGCTTCTCCCTCACCGTCAAGCAGAGATCCATGGATAATGGAAAAGCCGTCGAGTACGGACCGATCTGCACATGTTACCACTGGCCCCTTTTCATTTGCGCCATCAATAACGGTTTCAAAGGCCGCAAAATCACGACTTGCAAAATCTTTACTCCACCCGCCTTCAAGAATCACATTTTCTTTAAGAACAACATGTTCAAAATAGGTACCAGCTGCAACCTGAACAGTATCACCGGCTGCGGCAGAAGCAAGAGCAGCATTGATTGAGGAGTGTTGTGCTGGCACCTGCAACATGGCACCATGTGAATTCACAGCAAACCCGGTAATGGTCAAGAGCAGACAGACAAGGAAAAACATCTTTCTCAAATTACATTTGTTCATATTATTCTTTGTTTGAAATTATCAGATTGTTACCAGTTAGAACACCAGGGCCACCATATGCACCCATATCATTAACAGAACCATCGACATCCTCATAATAATAAGGGTCGATATCTCCAGCGTCAATACACGGAGATTCAGGCTTCAAATGAAAATCTCCAGCCTGCTCGTCGACAAAAAGCGGATCCTGGTTCAGATTTCCGTTCATGCCCCGATACATACCATCCCCAATAAGAGAGCGGGCAGGACGTGCTGACGGGCCAATCTGCTTCAGATACACATCGTCAACTTTATTGCGCCAGAAGATAAGATTTGTCAGTCGTACAGAACCTTTATCAACAACTATTCCGCCACCATAACCTGCTATATTACCAACTATGGTATTATTGGCAACAATTGTTGCAGCACGGTCATAAGAAAGACCGCCTCCAAAGCCAGCCTTATTCTTCCAGATCACGTTATTTTCCACGCGACCGTTGTCTCGATTCCCTGCGATGGCGCCACCTGAGTTTTTGGCTTCATTTTCAATAAAAACATTGTTGCTGATCACAGCAGCAGAGCGATTAGAAAAGATTCCGCCACCGGCGACATCTGCAGTATTACCAGAAAGATAATTCCCTTTTATCATTGGCGCGGAAAGCGTATCACAATAAATGCCCCCACCAAAAACCGCACTATTATCCTTGATAATATTATTAATAATAATTGGAGCGGATTCGGGCGAGCAATAAATCCCTCCACCCTGCAGATCGGATTGCCGGCTACCGGTGATACTGGTAATGGTAAATCCATCCAAAACCACCTTACTTCCAGCAGCAAAGCTTACCACTGGCCCGCGTCCCGTTCCCACAAGTATCGTTTGGGCGGCACCATCAGAACTTTTCAGCACCAGCGATTCATCGACAATAACGAGATTATCAAAAGAAAACTGATAGGTTCCAGGTGCAACGATTATAACATCGCCGCCACTCGCCCTGCTCACAACATCCTGCAACGAAAGATTCCCATGAGGAAAATTCCGTGTGGCCCCCAAAAGAAAGCCTGGAAGAATC
>JAOZLI010000216.1 GCA_029934915.1 Desulfocapsa sp.
TTGCGATCCTTTTTGTCAATTTTTTTGCAAGACAGGGGATAGGTTTTACAAATGAACATTCCTGTATAGGCCAAGTCTCTTTTGGGCGAGGCAAGAGGTTGGTAAGGTAACCTTTCCAATTTAAGAAGAGCCGCAAGTAAAACTTTTTCCTGAAAAAATGAGGTTCAAGAAGACAAGTTGGTTGTTATTAGAAAATATCTGGCTACGAAGACTCGGACAGGGGCGGGGCGATCAAATGACGGCGTGTGAATTGTGGGGGAACGCTGAAGCAAAGGAAAAGTAACTGGTAATAGTATCTTTTATGATGATTTTGTTTGAATAAAGCATTTGCAATAGAAAGAAAACCGTCTAAATTTACTAAAAAACACGTCTATTAGTAACTATAGTATACTATCCCTAATGTACGACCCACCAACCCCCTGCATGTACAACTCTTTTTAGATCTCTCTTTATGGGTATAATAAATAATTTGCCTTACATGTGTTTTTTCTATATATCTTAAAGAGTGGTTAAAATTTAATTACTATTATTACAGAAATTCAATACCCCAATAGAACGAACTAACATTTGCTATCTTTCTGGAATGTTTAGCTATCATGTCTTCATGATAACAACACACCTTTATTTGTAGCAAAAAAAGGAGGTTCAAAATAAAAAACACTCGAAGTAGAAGATCTTTCAACTCACTCATTAATAGCCCCTCAGGAGAACACAGATGAAATTTGTATCAAAAATTGCTATCAGTTGCGGATTTGCCCTTGCTCTTGCTTCTAGCCCATCTTTTGCCGAACAACAATTTGTTACCATTGGTACCGGTGGTGTAACTGGTGTTTATTATCCCACTGGTGGTGCCATTTGCCGTCTTGTTAATAAGACCAGGAAAGAACATGGCATTCGTTGCTCAGTTGAGAGTACAGGCGGTTCTGTTTACAACTTGAATACCATTGCTGCAGGTGAGCTTGATATGGGTGTTGCCCAGTCAGACTGGCAGTATCATGCCTATAATGGAACCTCAAAATTTGAGAAAAAAGGACCAAATAAAAAACTTCGTGCAGTGTTCTCTATTCATCCTGAACCCTTCACCGTTGTTGCTCGTGCCGATTCAGGTGTTAAAGATTTCAAAGATCTGAAAGGGAAACGGGTCAACATTGGAAATCCAGGCTCCGGTCAGCGTGGTACCATGGAAGTCCTGATGGGAACCCTTGGCTGGACTAAAAAAGATTTCAAACTTGCTTCCGAGCTGAAATCTTCAGAGCAGTCCAAGGCACTCTGCGACAATAAAATTGATGCCATGGTTTTTACCGTTGGTCATCCCAGTGGCTCAATTAAAGAAGCAACCACTTCCTGTGATGCTATAATGGTGAGTGTAACCGGCCCTGAAGTTGATAAACTTGTTGCAGATAATGACTACTATCGTACTGCTACCATCCCTGGCGGTATGTATCGCGGGACTGATACTGACACTCCAACCTTTGGTGTAGGTGCAACTTTTGTTTCTTCATCAGATGTTCCTGTAAACGTTATTTATAACGTAGTTAAAGCTGTGTTTGATAACTTTGACCAGTTTCGGAAACTGCATCCAGCATTCAAAAACCTGAAAAAAGAAGAGATGATCAAAGACGGTCTCTCTGCTCCTCTGCATGACGGAGCTATCAAGTACTACAAAGAAGTCGGTCTTCTTAAATAGTCCTACCCGATAAAAAAAGGCGTACTCTAAACAGTACGCCTTTTTTGCTTTCACCATATGTATTCTGTAATACCCATTTCCCATAATCAGTTATGGGAACCACACTAAGGACTCGACAATAAATAACTTAAACTTTCTTATTCGTAACTGCACCACATCTTCAGCCCATTTTTCATTTTTAAAATCCTCACATAGCCAGCTATGCTGCGGTTTTGAAAATAAAAAACAGACTGAACCTGCGGCACATTTACGACAGAAATTGTCCAAGTTATTTATTGGCAAGCCCTAAACCAACATACCTGAAGGTCATCGCATGAGTGAAGCAGATACCAATATAAAAACGGATGAAGAACTTCAGGAGATGATCGCTGAGACAGATTCCGGTGCGCGTAACCCCACCGGTGCTTTTCCTAAAAAAGTCCTTTTTTTCGTTCCTCTTCTCTGGACGATTTTTCAGCTTTGGTACGCATCTCCTCTTCCATTTATTTTTAACTTTTTTGTTATTAACGATACAGAAGCACGGGCTATTCACCTGGCTTTTGCTGTTTTTCTTTCTTACACAGCTTATCCCACTTTTAAGTCTTCTCCCAGAAACTACATTCCTGTACAGGATTGGGTTCTTGGTCTAATTGCAGCCTTTTGTGCATCATATTTATTTTTCTTTTATACGGCATTGGCCGATCGTCCAGGTGATCCGACTCAAATGGACATCATCGTAGCCGTTGTCGGTATGATTCTCCTGCTTGAAGCAACACGCAGAGCCCTTGGCCCCCCACTGATGGTGGTTGCGGCAATATTTTGTATCTACACCTTCGGCGGTCAGTTTATGCCGGATGTTATTGCCCATAAAGGAGCAAGCCTTAATAAAGGGATGTCCCATTACTGGCTGGGAACTGAAGGCGTTTTTGGTGTTGCCCTGGGTGTTTCCACCGGCATGGTTTTTATGTTCGTCCTTTTCGGCGCACTCTTAGAATCTGCTGGTGCCGGTAACTATTTTATCCGTACCGCATTTGCCGGCCTTGGTCACCTGAAAGGCGGACCTGCAAAAGCTGCTGTTGTTTCATCAGGACTCACCGGGCTTGTTTCAGGGTCTTCCATTGCAAACGTTGTAACAACCGGAACGTTTACCATTCCATTAATGAAAAAAGTTGGTTTTAAGGCTGAAAAAGCTGGAGCCATTGAGGTTGCCTGTTCCACAAATGGTCAGCTAATGCCTCCTGTTATGGGAGCAGCCGCCTTTCTCATGGTCGAGTATGTTGGTATTAGCTACATTGAAGTTATTAAATGCGCATTCCTGCCGGCAATCATCTCTTACATTGCACTTGTTTATATTGTTCACCTTGAAGCCTGTAAGATGGGACTTGAAGGTATGAAAAAAAGAGTTACTCAGACACTTGCTCAGAAAATGCTGTCATTTGTGTTTACCTTTTTATTTATGATTGTCATGGCTGCTGCTACGTATTACGGCATTGGCTGGATCAAGACCGTTGCAGGGGATGCCACTATTTATATCGTGTCAGCCTTGCTGGCCGTTGCCTATATTGGGCTCATCATTTATGCCACCAAGGTGCCAGAGCTAGAACATACCCATGATATCAAAGAGCTGCCAGATCTTTGGCTAACTGCCCAGGCAGGTTTCTATTTTCTACTCCCCATTGTTGTGCTCATGTGGTGCCTTGTTGTGGAACGCCTGTCTCCCTCCCTTTCAGCCTTCTGGGCAACAGTCCTGATGATTGTCATTGTCTTAACTCAGCGACCATTAAAAGGGTATTTCAGGAAGAGTCAGGACGACGACTTTTCTTTTAAAAGTGGATTTGATGATTTCATCAACGGGTTGGTTGCAGGTGCCAGAAACATGATCGGTATTGGTGTTGCAACTGCTGCAGCCGGCATTGTTGTCGGTACCATCACACTCACCGGTGTTGGTCTTGTTATGACTGAATTTGTTGAGTACATTTCAGGCGGTAATCTGATGCTGATCCTGGGATTTACAGCTCTTATCAGTCTGATTCTTGGTATGGGACTGCCTACAACCGCAAACTATATTGTTGTTTCCACTCTGATGGCTCCGGTAATTGTTGATCTGGGTGCCCAGAATGGTCTCATCGTTCCCTTGATTGCGGTACATCTGTTTGTCTTTTACTTTGGGATTCTTGCTGACGATACTCCTCCTGTCGGGCTTGCTGCCTTTGCCGCCGCCGGGATCTCTGGAGGTGATCCGATCAAAACCGGTATACAGGGTTTCACCTATGATATCAGGACGGCCATCCTGCCATTTATGTTTATCTTTAACACTCAGTTATTGATGATAGGAGTGGATAGCTGGTTCGTGCTGATACTTGTTGTTACTGCAGCAGTTGCTGCCATGATGGCCTTTGCAGCCGCAACACAAGGGTTTTTCATTGTTAAAACCCGTGCCTGGGAAACTGTGGCACTTCTTTTGGTGACCTTTATACTCTTCCGGCCGGGATACGTCTGGGATAAATTTTTTCCACCTCTTACTAGTGAATCCCCAGCCAAAATAGAAACCCTGCTTGCCGACACAAAACCCGGTTCTCTGCTGCGGGTAGAGATTAAGGGCGAAAGTATGAGTGGAGAAGAGTATACCAAGACTATTATGCTGCCGGTTGGAGACCAGGAATCAGGCAAGGCCCGCTTAGACGCAATTGGTATTGAAACACGAGAAGAAGATGGCAAGATCTTGATAGATAATGTGGTCTTTGCCAGTGCCGCTGAAAAAGCAGGCGTCGACTTTGATCAGGAAATCCTGAATATTCAAATGCCCACGGACAGGCTTCCCAAGCAACTTCTTTTTATACCGGCTTATGCGTTGTTTGCTTTTGTGTATCTTGTCCAAAACCGTCGAAAAAAGAAGCTGGAAATAGTCGCTGCTTAAAGGTTGGTCGATAAATTAACTTGATTACCATCAAGCTCAGCTAAGCTATATTTTATGTAGGAGCTCGCCCCCGCGAGCGCTTGTACCCTTTGTTCGGGTGATTGT
>JAOZLI010000528.1 GCA_029934915.1 Desulfocapsa sp.
GCTTGGCGATATATGCCAGAGGGTTGTTTCTTCCTGAAACAATGGGCCAGTATGGTCATTACCGTGGAAGTGATATTCAGGATCAGCGGGATGTTACCATCAGGAACAAGACCAACGATTCCTGTTTTGAATGTCATCGTCCGGTTCGTTCCATTCATAAAGCTGGTGTCCATAAAAATGTTTCCTGCGAAGTGTGTCATGGACCCTACGCTGACCATGTTAAAGATGGCAAGGTTGTAGGGAAACTTCCGGTAAAAAGGGGAGATGATATCAAAACACTCTGTCTCCGCTGTCATAACCAGATCATCCAGGCTCGTCCCACAAACCAGATCAAGGTCATCAGCATGCCGCTGCACCTTGAGGAGAAAAAAGTCCAGGTCACCCATAACTGTAACCAGTGTCATATGATTCACGATCCGCTTATGTGGATACGCGAATCAAGAGAGATGATGGGATTGCCTATGAAGGGGGAGACGAAGTAATGGAAGATATGAAAAAGATACAGGAAGAAATTCACAAAGATCGCCGTGGATTTTTGAAAAAGGTTTTGGCTGGTACCATCGGCGGCTCACTCCTTATGGTGTATTCTGCCACCGGCAGGGAAATTGCCGAACAGATTCCGGGAGCAAGGGATGAAGATACGGTATTTACCCAAAAGAAGTTTGTTTTTATCGTAGATATCACCCAGTGTATTGGGTGTGGATCCTGTTGTATCGCTGATAAAAACGAATACAATGTTCCCGATGGGAATTATCGCACCTGGGTAGAACGCTATATCATCGATGATCATGATGAAGTGTTTGTTGATTCTCCCAATGGTGGGCTCGATGGATATCAGACACCCCGTACTGATATTCCACATCCGGTTCGTGATACCTTCTTTGTACCGAAACTCTGTAATATGTGCGAAAAGCCCTCCTGTACGCAAGTGTGTCCGGTTGGTGCTACGTATAAATCTGAAGACGGCTTTGTACTCGTTGATGAAAAACGCTGCGTAGGTTGTGGCTATTGCATTCAGGCTTGCCCGTACTCTGTGCGTTTTCTTCATCCCGTTACCAGAACCGCTTCTAAATGTACCTGGTGTTATCATCGTGTTCGTGAGGGCTTACTGCCCGTATGTGTCAATGTGTGTCCGGTACATGCCAGAAAGTTTGGTGATCTGAATGATAAGACTTCCGAGGTGTATAAGATTATGCGTGAGCCTCACATTATTTCCGTACTAAAACCGGGTATGGGGAATCAGCCGCAGCTTCATTATCTCGGACTGAGAAGGGAGGTGGTCTAATGAGTGCCGTCGC
>JAOZLI010000217.1 GCA_029934915.1 Desulfocapsa sp.
GCTCCTGAATAGTTACGAATTTATAGTTTGTATTTTTTGGCATAACCACGTGGAGTAACCATCTTTTCGTTCCATATGTAGGTCTGTGAATTTCCTATCATCACGGTAGATTGCATACCAATTTCGCATTCCAGCATATTCTCAAGAGTTGTCAGGCTGATGGTTTCATTTTCCCGTGTGGCGGCAGTAACAATCCCCACAGGGGTCCCGGGGTCTCGATATTTTAAAAGAATTTCCCGTGCCCGGACGATCTGTTCCGTGCGTTTCTTTGATTTGGGGTTGTAAATCGCAATAACAAAGTCAGCACTCGCTGCAGCGTCCAGTCGTTTTTCTATAAGTTCCATGGGGGTCAGGAGGTTGGAAAGACTGATGGCCGCAAAATCGTGCATAAGCGGTGCGCCAAGTCTTGCTGCGCAGCCGTTTACAGCAGCAATCCCTGGAATTATTTCTATGTTACATCTGGTATCATGTTCTTTGGCCAGTTCAAAAACCAGACCTGCCATGGCGTAAATTCCTGGATCTCCACCACAGACAAGAGATACTGTTTTCCCACCTTCAACAAGTTCCAGTGATTTTCGACAGCGATCAACTTCCTTCATCATCTGGGAAGACATCACTTCCTTTCCTTCCAGAAATTCAGGAATCAGATCAAGGTAGGTTTTGTAGCCCACAATTATATCAGAATCGTTGAGCGCCTCACTGGCAGCATAGGTCATATGTTTTACAGATCCGGTACCTGTGCCGACAACGTAAAGGGTAGCTCTGCTATTGCCATTGTTATGTTCTGCCATTTTCTTTTCCTGCTGATAAGCGTTGTATGTTGAGTATTGCCAGCGGATAAAATTGCACAGGGTTCTGCAACGCCAATGGCGCCCACTGCTTTTAAAGGTGCTGCAGAGATTTCCACTCCGGTGACACGATTTATTTCATCCTTAGTAAAAAAATCTATGGATAACTGTTGCTGCTGCGCAAATGCCAGCAGCCCCTCTTCATCATTCTTTTTGTCAATGGAAGCCAGGTTTTTTATAGCTTGCACAGACAGGCCAAGATCAGAAAAAAGCTCTGTCATGGCTTCTGTAAATTCTAGCGCCGGGGTGTTTCGATTACATCCTGTTCCCAGCGTTAGATTTTGGGGATAAAAAACGATTTCATCCGTAAAACAGCTGCGATTAGAGATGATAATATCGGCGTCATCCGGCCGTACACATTGAATCAAACCTTTTGGAAGTGATCGTATGTGAATATCGGCATAGACTTTTAATTCACCATTGTTTACGAGCAGTGCACTGGCACGGGTCATATCCTCTTTTGTTGCAATGAGATGCTGTGCCTTTGCCCAGATATCCAGTGCAACCAGGCCCAGGGTGTCAGATGCAGTGGTGATGACCGCCTGGCCTTTTAATGTGTTTGCCACGCGTTTTGTCAAGGCATTGCCACCACCCAGATGTCCGGATAGCAGGCTGATTGCATACTGTCCCTTTTCATCCACCACAACCACACAGGGATCGGACTGTTTGGAGATTAGAAGCGGTGCAATGGCCCGTACTACTATACCCGTTGCCATAATGCAGATAAAGGCGTCGTAGTGCTGCCAGTTCTCTTTGAAGAGTTGGAAAACTTTATCCCGTGGCAAAAGGGCTGCTTCCGGGAGTTTTGCTTGCAGTGTTTCTGCAAGTTCAAAGGCTCCGTCACTTATGGCCATAACAGCGATTTTCATTCTTTTCCTGTAATTATTCAACAAGGTGCTTTCAAACCGGGGACAGATTCAATTTTTCCGCCTAATTTAGGGGGACAGAATTTTTTTCGAGTCTTTTTGCGAAAATCATTCTGTCCCCGGTCGTACAAGTAAGGAAAAATAAAATCTGTCCCCTACACTCAGTTTAAGTTCCGTTAAGCTGAATATCTTTTCCTAAGGTTGTTTAGGCAGTACCTAAAAGACTAAATGCCTACAGTCTAAACGGCTGATTCTCTATACCCATGACTAAAATGTTTATCGTACAATTTTGAAAGCACAGGTGGCGGTGCCTCAGCCAGAACCTGTCCCACTGCAATAATGGCAGTTCGGGTGATACCTGCCTCCTGCACTTTTTGACTAATATCTGTCAACGTTCCACGAAGCTGTCGTTCTTCCGGCCAGCTTACCTTTTCCACTACTGCCACCGGAGTATCTGCAGGATACCCACCCTGCAACAGGTCCGAGACTACATCTTCAATCATATTAATACTTAATAGTATCAGCATGGTTGCCTGATGGGAGGCAAGAGAGACAAGATCTTCTTTCTCGGGCATGGGAGTACGTCCGGCTCGTCTGGTCACAATGATAGTCTGGGAGACCTCCGGTAGCGTTAACTGGGTCGAGAGGGCTGCCGCTGTGGCCGTTGCAGAGCTGACACCGGGAATTACCCTGAAGGGAATATCGTTGGTGACAAGAGCAGCAATCTGTTCATTAATAGCGCCGTAAATAGCAGGATCGCCAGTATGCAGCCGGACGATCTTTTTTCCACCACGCCAGGCAGGAATCATAAGCTCTAAGACTTCATCAAGATTCAACCCCGCGGAGTTATGGACTTCGGCCTTGAGACCTTCAATAAGAGCAACGGGCACCAGACTACCGGTGTAAATGACAAGGTCAGCGTCTGTCAGCAAGCGTTGTCCTTTTACGGTGATAAGTTCCGGATCACCGGGGCCTGCGCCTACGAAATGGATGGGTTTCATTTTCTTTTTCTTACAATTAAAGTGGAAAAATAATGCAATTCTCTGCCGATCAGTGATTCGAGATCATGATGAACCTGTTCGGCTCCCATGGAGGTACGCTCAACTAAAACGGCCTTGTCCAGTAAATTTAGCTCTTTCAGGAGTGGAACCAGCCTGTCCATGGATTTATACACCTTCATAAAGACCATCGAATCGAATGTTTCCAGGGTTTCACGCAAATCGCCATTCTCGAAAACAGCCGGTATAACAACGAGCTTATCGTCACCAAGACAAAGCGGTGTTTTTGCAGCGGCAGCCGTGGCGCCTATGGCAGAAATTCCTGGGATAATCTCCACATTTACATCGGGATGTCTTGCCAGTAAGGTTTCGCAGACATAGAATCCTGTGCAGTAAATAGCAGGGTCTCCAAGTGTTGGCAGAGCAACGTCCTGGCCATTTTCCAACTTTTCATTTACCCATAGTGCTGCCGCTTCCCAGGCATCCTGCAGTTCAGAATCCTGTTCTGTTCCGCTCAGGACTTTTTTCATGGGGAAGTGATGAATCAAAATATCCTTTCCCTCAGACTGCATCGCCCCGTTAACAATGGTAAGTGCGGTGCTGTCACCATTTTTACGAGCTGCAGGTGCAAGCCAGGCCGGGCATTTATCCAATATTTTTGTGGCCTTCAGGGTCATAAGTTCCGGGTCGCCGGGGCCTACTCCCACCACATAAAATGTTCCTTTATTCAACAAACTTTTCTCCAACTATTATAGTAATCGGATTGAAACTGGTATGGTTACCTGTTGTATCCGTTCTTGAAAAAGTAATAGTGCTCTCGTGAACCTCAAGTCCCTGTGCTTTCATAAATACAGGTGCCTGAGTAATCGTTTTTTCTATGACGCCATTGGCCACCAGAAGGCCATTTTCGGGCAAACGGTCTGCTGCTTCTTTGATGATACCCGCCAGTTGTCCGCCATTTCCACCGATAAAAACGCGGTGTGGATCCGGTAAATTCTGAAGATTGTCGAGGGCGTTTCCAGCTACTGGAATAATATTGTAACATCTATGGTTACGAATGTTATTTTTGATGTTTTCCAGCTCTTCTTCCTTTCGTTCAATGGCATAAATGGTCAAGTCTGGATTCATTTTGGCGGCCTCAATGGAAACTGACCCACTACCGGCCCCAACATCCCAGAAGATACCCGTGTGGGGTAAACGCAGCTTATGTAAGGTCACCGCACGGATCTCATCTTTGGTGATAAGGCCACGACTGTGTGCTATCTCTTCTTCGTGCAGGCCAAAAACTGACTCTGCTGTGTGCCTGGGGATTTGCAGGCAGAGCACATTAAGCTCAGCAAAAGAACGACTGCTTGTTTCCTTGAGTGTACCGGAAAATATATTTTCATTGCTGGCGCCCAGGTTTTCGGCAACCATCACCTGAGTGTCTTGCAGCAGATCCAGACCATTAATGGATTGCAGATAGTTTACAATCTGAGTCGCAAGTTGATCAGGTGAGTTCTTTTTATCTGTAAATACAAATGTTTTATGATGTGCAAGCAAAAGCCCTGGGATATGCACATGATTTCGACCATGCAGGCTGATAATCCTGGCATCGTCCCAGGGGGTTTTAAATCTGCTACAAGCCAGTTGCAGTGATGATATGGTTGGGTGGATTTCAACTATATCTGCACCGAACTTTGCAATGAGTCGTTTGGCTATTCCAAAAAAGAGTGGATCTCCACTTGCCAAAACGGCAACCGTACCCTGCTTAAGGGCATCATCAATTGTGCTGAAAGCCGCATCTAAAGGAGTTATGGACAGTGTTTTTACTGGTACGTCCTGGCATAATTGTAATAGTCGTTTCCCTCCAACAAGCAGAGAACAGTGAGCAAGTAATTCCTGCTGCGTGGTTGAAAGCTCCTGGCCATTGATGCCGATAATATATAGTTTGTTTTTCATACTTCTGTGGTTCGATATTC